>NZ_JAWOBM010000062.1:0-41244 GCF_046498025.1 Halorubrum sp. | reverse complement strand
AGGGCGAAGACGCCGGGATGGACCTCCCGTACGCCTGCCGGCAGGGTCAGTGTGTCTCCTGTGCAGGCCACATCACGAGCGGCGGCAACTCCGAGGACTACGTCCGCCACGACAACCAACAGATGCTCGACGACGGCGAACTCGACGAGGGCTACACGCTCACCTGTGTGGCCTACCCAATTTCCGACTTCACGATCGAGACCGGCGAAGCACCGTAACGCGGCGTTTCTCTTCGTAGCTGCCTGATTTTTGTGGGTTCGTGTGGTGTTTGAGGGTGCGTTTCAGAACGCTTAACAGCGATCGATCGGTACACATCCGCAAGGGCGCGTAGCTCAGTGGACAGAGTCCTTGGTTCCGGACCAAGATGTCGCGGGTTCAAATCCCGTCGCGCCCGTATCGTTCTAATCGCATGACTGCGTCGGGGTAGACGCCGTAATAGTGCGAGGCGCGTGCTTTCGTTCGATAGGTGATCGTCCGCTGGTCCATCGGTGGGGTTCGCGTACATCCAAACTGACGCAGGGAGAGAAAATCAATCGCCGATTGGCTCTTCCTCTTGGGTGATCCGAGAGAATACCCGAATTCTATCAAGATTCGACTATTGAATAGAGAGGGTGATTCTGTTATAATTTTCTTCTTCAGACAGGCTCTGTTGAAATACTCAATTTATGATATGTTCTTTGAGACGTGCTGAATATAGAGTACGTATCTGTTAGCCAGAGTTATTGGATGTCATTGAAACTACTAGATATGAGTGATGTGAATGCTGAAACTGACACAGAAACTGAACTCAGTCGCTGGGACTGGGTCAGTATTCTCATTGGCCTTGCTCTCCTCGTGTTGGGGCCGGCATCGTTCTTCGTCGAAGGAAGTCTGCTCGGGATACTGTTCACCTTTGGGGGTATGATCATCCTGTTTCGGTACGGTCGCTGGCTGGCAGTAGTCAAAAAGTGAGCTCTCTTCTGCAGACACAATACCATACGAAATAGCTGGTCACTGATACTGCGAATTGACCGTCGAGTATTCTGTTAATCTAAAATATTTTGAGTGAAAAATATTCAAATCACGAAGACAACGAGGTTAAATCGACACGACAGACATGCTTTGACTCGATCTTCTCGAATATCGCTCACTGGCATGGAAGAGCACAGGCCGTCTCAGCAACTACTATTCAGGTGGGGAGTCCTCTTCCACTTTCGGCAAATCACGGCGATTAGCGAGATAATAAAACAATACGATGAAGCCGGCGGTCGGCACGATGATCCCAAGTTCGTATTTAACAGGCTGTTTGAGACCGAGACGCTTCGCGTCGTATCGCACAAGTAGCGAGGCGGGTAGCTGTAGGAAGATAACGAGGACCAACAAAAAGACGACGAGGTCAGTCATTCGGCTTTATCTCCCCCGTCGCAAGACCGTGTGTTGAGACCTGGGAGCTTCATGACTGATCCACTTCTCGCCCCATATTAAATCAGGCACCAGTCTCCGGTCATAACAGAACATCTGACCTGCTAGGCACGTCCACTGTATCTCACACGGCATTTTAAACACTGTTAATCGATAACTGAGGGCCCATACTGAAGCACGAGACCGGGAAGAATTACGCCAACGAAGACGAGGACCCCAACCAACACGGGAAACGGGAGCGTAGTGAACGTGCTCAATCCGAAGAAGAGCGCCATAGCGGTGAACACGAAAACCGAAATCACCGCGTTCTCTTGGGAGAAGAGCGGCTCACTCCGTATGATGATGACCATTGAAACAGCGAGTAACACGAAAATCGCCGCCGCTGCAGCGTTGAACACCCGCATCGAATCGACTGCGAGCCCGTAATACAGCCCCACACCAGCGATCACGAATGCGATACCGAGAGCTGAAAGGCCAGCTAATACGATCGGTGACCGGCCGGTCTCGTCGTCGTTAGAGTTGGAGGGCATACACATCGGTTGTCGTCCGAGCGAATATACGCTTTGACCGCTGTGGCAGTTGTGTGGAGATATTCACCGCGTACCATGGCCTTCGGCTCTGTTGAGGTCTCATTCTTCAGATATACTCACCTGAAACGGCTGGCCGCTGAAGAGTGCGTACGTATACCCTTATACGAACTAACGTAGAGGGTTACGGTATGACGAACAATGGCCCAGAGACAGCACTACTGACGGGCCTTGGTCTTCTCTTGCTCATATATGGTGTAGCCCAATGGACGAATGTTTTCACGTACACTCCTCCTGCTATCGTTTACTTCATCGCAGGTGTTGTTCTCCTGCTGTGGGGTGTATCACTTAATCGACGCTCGTGACAGAACTCAGCTGTATTGAGCGATTCGGTCCTGTTGAAACCCCATTCTTCAGACATATTCTCGGTAGAAACAGCCGTTCGATGAGACCTGCCTATCGCTTACGGGCTTAGAAATCTAATACACGGAACTTCTTTCTCGTCACACAGCGACGATTCAGATATGGCCCCCCGTGAAACGGCGGTGAATAGTCGATGAGTTTGCTAACAGTATACAGCGGACTGCTCATCCGCATGGGTCTGTACCTGCTCATCTTCTGGCCTACTGTCGGGTACTATGTATACTCTAATTCTGAGAGGAAGGAATTATCGAATCCACGACTTCGAGGCCTTGTCTTGGGATTCTTGGGAATACTCGGGTTACTCATTCATTTGGGTCTTGTACAGCGGCGAACCTGACACTCACCAATCCTCGAAACCCCCGCTGCTGGTAATTCGCTATCTGCTTCACTGTACTGATCAGAATAGTAGGTGAATGTACCACCTGATCGGGATTTCGGTAGAGCCGGTCACCGATTACGGGCTCTCAAACGTACTCACTCTTTCGGGAGGAACAGCCGGTCGATGGCTAGCATACAGATGAAGAAGGCCATTACAAATACGATGATGACCCCGATCACTCCGGGAAGGCCTCTGAGTCCCACTGTGGGAACGAGTGACGCAGCAGCGCTCGCAAGTGCGAACGATACTACCAAGAAGCCGAGATTCTCGTTCCAAGTCGGTTCTCTGTTCATCATATTTTCGGCTTTGTTGGATCAACAGATTCCTCGGAGTACTCGGCGTGTTCCCCGCAGGTAGTCGCTATTCGCCAACGCTGTTGAGCGCGCTGTTCAGCTCGAAGAGCTCGCGGACGACATCACTGTCCGCGACCCGGTACCGACGCGGTGACGTGTCCGGAACCTCCTCGATGAGTTCGACCTCACACAAGAGGTCGGTGTAGTTCCCGACGGTCTGACGCGTTACGCCAGCGTGTTCTGCGAGTTCGGTTTTGTTGAACCCGCGGTTCGGCGGCAGATCGAGCAACGCGTCTACGAGAATCGGGACCGCGTCGTGTTGCGTGAGGTAGAGCCACCCGCTCGGGTGCTCTTTCCGGAGTTCCTTCTTTGCTCCGCGGTCGTCCGCTTGTTCCATACTACTTGTGTAGACAGAGTCCGCTTGTGTGTATAACTACTCCCACTAGCGTTAACAGCCAGTAACGGTGTTATTCGTCTTCGAGAGCGTCGTAGACGTTCCGATTCGAATTCCGGTCGTCCGCCGCGACCTGTCGAACCAGCTCCCGGCGGATGTCTTCCATCACGTCGTCGAGCGGTGAGGTCGTTTCTACACCTTCTTCGGTAGTCATGCCCGAACAAACGCTTCGAGCGCCGTTATTCGTTTGGGTCCGAAGAATCGCCGGTCGATAGACGATTGTCGGTATTCGGAGTCGCCGAGGGCATCTGCCGAAAGAATATAACCGAAGGTACCGTATCGGCTTGCATGGCTATCGTCAGCGACGACGACGTTCTCGGCGGCGAACCCCGAATTGGCGGGACGAGAGTCGGTGTTCGCCACGTCGCTGCCCGGGTGATCGACGGCGGTCAGTCACCCGCCCACGTCGCAGACCAGTTCGATCTCCCGCTTTCCGACGTGTACGAGGCACTTTCGTACTACTACGCGCACATCGAGGAGATGCGCGATCTCGAACGAGAGAACGAAGCGGCGTTCGATCGCGTTCGAGAGTCGTCGCTGAAGCCGAAAGAGACGGTTCAGTGACGACCGCTCGAATCCTTCTCGACGAACACGTCGGTCGCGTCTTCGAGCGACTGCTCCGGGAGCGCGGACACGAAGTCGAGCAGGCGAAAGATCGGTTCGGCGAGTACACGACTGACGACGCGCTGCTGCAGTGGTGTGCGGACAACAGTGTCGTGCTCGTGACGAACAACGCCAGCGACTTCGAATCACTGCACCGGGAACACGACCACGCAGGGATACTCCTCTACTACGAGCAGGCGCTTCCGGACACTGATCCCGAGGGGCTGGCCAGAACTGTTGACGAGGTCTTCAACCAGTACGGAACGGACGGCGTCGAGAACGAACTGGTCGATCTCGGCGAGTGGTACGAGTGGCTTCACGGGTAGCGCTTACTCCCGCCGCCGAGCGCCGATCTCAGACCCCCTAATTCGGCCGTCTCACGCCTGAAAGGTCAAGTCGTTCGACAGTCGAAGTAGCGCCCGTCGCGCCCGTATCGTTCTAATCGCATGACAGCGTCGGGGTAAATACCGGAATATCCCAAGACGCGTGCTTCCGCAGGCGGGACAGTCCATACAGCGAGTAACCCCTCTAGTAATAAGGGGACTGTGATACGCCGGCATCTCACACGCTCAGCGCACCAATTATATCAGCGTGTGATCAGCCCGTCGCACGGGACGTTACGTGCGCTCTACCGAGCGATTCGATCATCCACCGTGACCCGCCGAACCAATTCCTGTCGGGTGTCTTCTATCACGTCGTCAAGCGGAGAGCCCGTTTCCGCCCTTCGGTGACCATGTGGTCTTGTGCCAGTGTTCGTGATAGACGATCGTACCGCACCCAAAAAACAAACGTGATTGTTTTACAAACACTCTATTTTACAAATTCGCCCCGAAACCGGTCGATAGCGCAAGTAATCGATGAAATAGACAATAACACTTTATTTGTGGCGTCTGAACGTTCGGTAATGGTCGACGCAGCGGACGGCGGATCGCCGGACGTCCTCGAGAACAAGCGGAGCGCGACGCGCTATCAGGTGCTCGTCGAGATCGCCGACCGACAGCCGGCCGTGAGCCAGGGCGAGATCGCGGACACGATCGGCGTGACCTCGCAGGCGGTCAGCGACTACGTCCGCGATCTGGTCGAGTCGGGCTATGTCGAGAAAGGCGGTCGCGGCCGGTACGAGGTGACGAAGGAGGGCGTCGACTGGCTCATCTCCCGGACGGACGACCTCGAGACGTACCTCGAACGGGTGAACTCAGACGTGCTGGGGAGCGTCGAGGTCGACGCCGCGATCGCGCTCGCCGACGTGGCGGAGGGAAGGGAGGTCGGGTTGGTGATGCGAGACGGCGTCCTCCACGCCAACCCCGCGGGCGGGACCGCGACCGCAGTCACCGTCACGAGCGGCAAAAAGGGCGCGGCCGTCGGCGTCGCCGACTTCGAGGGCGTCGTCGACTACGACACCGGGACCGTCTCGGTGCTGCCCGTCCCGACCGTCACCGACGGCGACCCGCCGGACCCGACCGTGGTCACGAGTCACGTCCCGGACGACGGCCTCGTTGCGGTGGCCGGGACGGAGGCGTACGCGGTCGTCTCTCAGAGCGACGTGGCCCCGGACCTCCGGTTCGGCACCGCCGAGGGCGTCGCCGAGGCGGGGACGCTCGGCCTCGACGTGCTCTTGGTCGCGGTGACCGATCTGATTCCCCGACACACCTCCAAACTCCGCGATAAGAACGTGCCCCACCGGGTGCTCGACTCGGACGCGTTCTAGCGGGTCCCGCGGAAGGCACCCGCGAAGGCGGGCCGCTCCGACAGCGAAGACCTGTACTCACGCGGCCTCTCCGGGGATGTATCAATCCCCTATTACAATACACCGTCTGAAAATCGATCTCCGGTGTTAGCACGGAAGACTCTTGTCTCTGTGCAAATGGTTCGCACCCGCGATGTCGAACGACGACCGCACGACGACCGAGGAACCGCCGATCGGAACGTCCACCCGGGTCCCACCGGCCGAGGCGGCCGAAGAACCGGACGCGGCGCCGATCGCGACCGAAACGCGGGCGCCGTGACGGCGGCCTCCCCGCGCGACGCGAGCGCCGTCTCGATTTTTCGTCGACCGAGGACCGCCTCGGAGCGCGCCGATCACTCTTCGACGTCGACGCCGGTGACCTCGAAGCGAGCGCCGCCGTCGGCGCTCTCGGTGACGCTCACCTCCCAGCCGTGAGCGGCGGCCACCTCGCGGACGATGTTGAGCCCGAAGCCGGTGCCCGCGCTGGCGGTTGTATAGCCCACCTCGAAGACGCGGTCGCGTGCCGCCTCGGGGATCCCCGGCCCGTCGTCGGCCACGTAGAATCCGGTCGGGAAGACCTCGGCGCGCGTCGCGGTGTACATCGGACTGCTGACGCCGATCGTGACGGTGACGTCGTCGCCGCCGTGGGCGACCGCGTTGCCGATCAGGTTCTCGAGGAGCTGTTTCAGCCGGCTCGGGTCGGCCAGTACGCGCCCGTCGCCCTCCACGAGCAGCGTCGCGTCGCCGGTCGCGACGGTCGTCCAGCACTCCTCGGCGGTCTCGCGGAGGCCGACGAGCGTTAGCTCGCGCGGCTTCTCCCCCTGCTTGGCGAGGGTGAGCAGGTCCGCGATGAGTTCGAGGGTGCGGTCCACCGCGGTGGCCGCCACGTCGAGGTGCCCGCCCCCGGGGTCGTCCCGGGCCATGTCCAACCGCCCCTGCGCGACGTTGAGCGGACTTCGGAGGTCGTGTGACACCCCGCTCACGAACCGGTCGACCCGGTCGTGCTGGCGGTCCGCCTCGGCCGCGGCCCGCCTGGCGGCGACCGCGTTTCCGATCCGGTTCGCGAGGAGTCGCGACGCGAGTTCGTCCTCGCGACACCGGACGACGTCGGTGACGCCAGCCGCGAGCGCATCCGCGGCGAGCGCGGATGGGTCCGCGACGCGGTCCGCATCGATCGCGAGCAGACGGGGGATCGCGTCTCGGCCGTCTGCGGCGTCGACGCCGAAGCACCCGTCGACGCCGTCTGCCGTGTCCGACGCGTCAGCGGCGTCTCCGGCGCCGGTGCCATCGACGAGCACGTCGATCGCGTCGCCGTCTGCGAACGCTGCCGTGACGACGACGCAGTCGAACCGGTCGGTCGAGAGCAGCGCCGTCGCGGCGTCGCGATCCGTGGCGGGCTCGACCGCGAACCGGTCGTCCCGGCGTTCGAGCGACGTCGCCGTGGGCACCGACGAGGTCGCGTCGGCGGCGTCCGCCGCGAGGAGGACGCGGATCGGATCTGTCGATGGGTCCATGAGGACGCGTTGCCGAACGGAGAGCCGCACCGATGATAAAGATTCGTGCGGGGGACGGACGCGAGAGCGGCGCCCGCCGCGAGGACGACGGGGAGTAATGACGCCGGCGCCCGAGGGGGGACACGAATGTCGTTCGACCCCGAACGCGTCCAGACGGTGACGTTCGACTCGTACAGCACCCTCGTCGACGTCGAGGCGGCCGAGGCCGCGTTGGCCGACCGCGTGGCGGACCCCGAGCCGGTGTCGCGGCTCTGGCGGTCGCGGTCGCTGGCCTACACGTTCGTCGCGAACGCGATCGACGCCTACCAGCCGTTCTACGAGATGAACCGTGACGCGCTGACCTACGCCTTGGCGGCGCACGGCGTCGATCTGTCGGCGGCGGAGCGCGACGAGATCCTCACGGTGTACCACGAGCTGGAGGTGTTCGACGACGTCCGGTCCGGAATCGAGCGCCTTCAGGAGGGCGGGTACGAGACGTACGTGCTCTCGAACGGGAACCCCGAGATGCTCGAGTCGATGGTGACGCACGCCGACATCGGCGACCTCGTCGCCGACGCGATAAGCGCCGACGAGGTGGAGACGTTCAAGCCGGCCGCGGCGCTGTACCGCCACGGCGCCGCCCGGACGGGGACGCCGATCGACGAGATCGTCCACGTCACCGCCGGCTGGTTCGACGTGATGGGGGCCGCACACGCGGGGATGCAGGCGGTCCGCGTCGACCGGAAGGGGACCCCCTGGGAGCCGTTCGACGGCGAACCGGACCGCACGGTCGAGTCGATCCACGAGCTGGCGGACGCGCTGGGCGTCTGAGCCGCTCGCCCGAGGGTGCGAGCGCTCGCGACGCGTCGAGGCGCACGTCGGTGCCGAGCCTCACGCCGGCGACGACCGGTCGTCGACCGCGACGTCGAGCGGGTCCTCGATCTCGCCGACGACGGCTTCGAGCGCGTCCGTCGCCGTGATCAGTCCCGCGGCGCGACCGTCGTCGACGACGAGCGCGAGCTCCTGGTTGTCGTCCTGAAACCGGTCGACGGCCTCGCTGACGTGCACGTCGGCCCCGAGCGTCATCGGCGGGGCGGCCAGGTCCTCGAACGTGGCCGTTCCGTCCTGGAGCGCGTCGATCCTGTCGACGACGGACGGGACGTAGACGATCCCGAGGAAGTCGTCCGGGTCCGCCAGATCGTCGGCGACCAGCGGGAACCGCGTGTGCGGGCTGCCCCCGATCCGGTCGAGGTTCTCCGCGACGCTCTCGGTCGTCGTGAGGGAGACGATCTCCTCGCGGGGCGTCATGGCCTCGTCGACCGTGATCTCGCCGATCGTGAGGGCGTTGAGGACCTCCTCGCGGCGCTCGTCGGAGAGGTCGCTGCGGGAGAGGAGCGAGCCGAGCCGGTTCCGCAGGTCCGCGCGCGACTCGACGCGGTCGGTCTCGGCCTCGAGCCAGGCCCCGGTCATCTCGATCCCGAAGCGGCGGAGCGTCCACTTGGCGACCGCGTCGCCGATGACGATGACGGGATACAGCAGCTTCGCGAACCAGTAGAGCGGGGTCGCGCCGTACCGAGCGACGAACTTCGTGCGCTCGACGCCGAGGTACGTCGGCGTCTGCTCGCCGTGGGTCAGGTGGAGCAGGTTGATGATCACGAACCCGAGGATCGCGCCGGCCCCGATCGACGCGAGCACCGTGTTCGCGAACACCGGCTCGATGAGGGACGCGAGCGCCGGCTCGGCGACGATTCCGACCGCGATGCTCGTCGCCGAGATCCCCACCTGACAGCTCGTGAGGTAGATCTCCAGGTCCTGCGTCATCTTCCACGCCCGCCGGAGCCCCGGCGCGTCGAACTCCGACTCCGGGTACTGCCGGACGCGAGTCAGGGCGAACTCGATCGCGACGAAGAACCCGTTCGCCAGGATGAGCAGTATCCCGGCGGTCAGGCGGAGGGCGACTTCGATGCCGTTCATGCGAGAGCGTTGGCCCCGTGGGACTCAAATAGGTGGCCACGATGCCCGGACGGTCGGAGCGGGGTGGCGTCGTTTTTAAACGGATCGCGACGGCGAGAAATGGGCTCGGGAATTGCTCGCCGCAGGAGATGGGCTCGGGCGGGTTCGAACTCGATGGCGAGACTCGCTACGCTCGTCTCGCGTAGTTCGAACCGCCCCTCAAACACGCACGTCGCTGTCGCTCGCGAACTGCTCGCCGCAGGAGATGGGCTCGGGCGGGTTCGAACCGAAATCGGACGTGCTCGCTCACTGCGTTCGCTGCGCGCGACCGATAGGGCCCGAACCCGCGTCCACGCCTGCGGCTCGCGAACTGCTCGCCGCAGGAGATGGGCTCGGGCGGGTTCGAACCGCCGATCTCAGCCTTGTAAAGGCCGCGTCATAACCAGCTAGACCACGAGCCCTCACCCGTTCGAACCCGCCGGGAGCGGAAAACGGTTTCTTTCTCCGGCGCGAGGAACGACCGTGAACCGCCGTCTCCTCGGGGTCGCCGCGGGTCTCGCGCTGCTGGGTCTCGTCGCCGTCGCCGCCGTCGCAACGAATCCCGCCCTCCTGATCACCGGCTACGAGACGACGACCGTCAAGGCCGTCGACGGCGAGACCGGCGAGTCGCTCGCGACCGTCGAGGTCCGCGTCGCAGACGGATTTATAAAGCGATACGTCGGGCTCTCGGCGACGGACGAGCTCGACGAGGGCGAGGGGATGCTGTTCGTCCACGAGGACGCGGAGGAGCGCGCCTACGTGATGCGGGACATGGCGTTCGGGCTGGACATCGTGTTCGTCGCCCCGGACGGGACGGTCACCGCGATCCACGAGGCGGAGACGGAGTCGGAGCCCCTCACGCGGTACCGCGGCACCGGCCGGTACGTCCTCGAAGTTCCCCGGGGGTGGAGCGAGCGAAACGGCCTCGAGCCGGGCGACCGCATCGTCGTCGACCGCGAGTGAGCGGCGTCCGGGCGCCCTGCGTCCGGCCGGGCGCACGTGACCCCGACGCGCCGTTCTCCTCCGCGACCGACGAAACCGATATCCGCCTCGCAGTCGTCGGCTCGGGTATGACCGGGCTCCCCGCACGGGTCGCGTGGAATCTCCGCCACCGCTGGCGGCGAGTGTTCGCCCTCCTCGTCGTGGGCGGGAGCGTCGTCGCCCCGCTCGTCACCGGGATCTGGTGGACCCTCCCGCTGGTCTTGTTCTTCGGACTGTTCGTCGTCCTCCCCGTGCTCCACACACTGACGCGACCGGTCCCCGAACCGGACGACGGAGACGAAGAGCGCGAGGCAGACCCCGCGCTCCACGCCCTCCGGGAGCGCTACGCGCGCGACGAGATCGACGAGCGGGAGTTCGAGCGGAAGCTCGACCGCCTGCTGGAGACCGAAGACGCCGAGACCGTCGATCGGGCGGGCGACGACGTCGGCGACCGGGTCCGCGAGGGGATCCGGCGCGAGATCGAACGGATCCGGGAGTGATCGGAGTGACCCACGAAGTGGAGCTCGGGGCGGTCTCCGGGTGATCCCGAGCGTCCTGACGTATCCGGTCCGAGGGTCGCCGCGCCTCGACGCGCTCGTTGTGGGCGGCGCGCTCCACCTGCTCGCCGTCTGGCTCCCCATCGCTCCGCTCGTCGCGGTCGCGGGCTATCTCGCCCGAGTGCTCGTCGCGACCGCGACCGCGGAGCCGCACGAGACCGCCGAGCGACCCGGCTGGCGACCGCTCGGCCCCCTGCTCCGGGACGGACTCAGACTGTCCGCGACGACCGTCGGGTACCTGGCGGTCCCGGTCGTCCTCCTGACGGTGACGCTCGGCGGACCGCTGGAGGAGATCGATCCGACCGGCGCGACCGGCGGGCTGTTTTTCATCGTCGGCACGACCGTCTCGACGCTGCTGGCGTTCGCGCTCTGTTACCCGCTCCCTGCCGCGCTCGTCGCCGTCGCCCGCGAGCGCTCGCTCCGCGCGGCGGTCGACGCGACGCTGGTCGGCGCGGCGACCCGCGACGCCGGCTACCTCGTCGCGGTGCTCCTCGCGGCCGGCGGGCTCGGGGTGACGTTCGCGGCGTACGACGCGCTCAACGCCGTCGCTCTGGGGTTCTTCGTCGGCTTCTACGCGGAGGTCGTCGCCGCGGCCGCGGTGGGGACCGCGACCGGCCGAGCGTGGGAGCGGCGGGGGCTCTGAGGAGCGCTACACTCGCGTCTCGTTCAGCTTGGCGGCGTCGAGCGAGCGGCTGTGGAGCGCGTCTCCGGACTCCCCGTCGAACACGTGGATCGCGTTCTCCGGGACGCGGACGACCACGTCAGCGCCGCTCTCGATCTGTCGGAGTCCGTCGACCGTCGCCACCAGCTCCGGTCCGTCCGCCAGCGTGAGGTGGACGACGTTCTCGTCGCCCATCGGCTCGACGACGTCGACCGTGGCGGCGTAGGCGTGCTCGCCCGCAGCCTCCGGGCCGCCGTCTCCGTCGCCGACGCTCGCCTCGACGACGATGTCCTCGGGCCGGATCCCGAGCGTCGCGGTCGCGCTGTCGGCGACCGCGGACGCGCCCTCGTCGGCGAGCGGGTAGCGGAACGCGCCGTCGACGAGCGCGTCGCCGTCGACCGTGCATTCGACGAAGTTCATCGACGGGTCTCCGATGAAGCCGGCGACGAACCGGTTCGCCGGGCGGTGGTACGCCTCCAGCGGGGTCGCCACCTGCTGGAGCTCCCCGGCGTCGAGGATGGCGATCCGGTCGCCCATCGTCATCGCCTCCGTCTGGTCGTGGGTGACGTAGACGGTGGTGGTGTCCAGGTCGGCCTGGAGCTGCTGGAGCTCCGTGCGCATCTGCGAGCGGAGCTTGGCGTCGAGGTTACTGAGCGGCTCGTCCATTAAGAACGCCTTCGGCTCGCGCACGATGGCGCGGCCGAGCGCGACGCGCTGTCGCTGCCCGCCCGAGAGCGCCCCGGGCTTGCGGTCGAGTAACTCGGTGATGTCGAGCAGTGCGGCCGTTTTCTCGACGCGTTCGTCCATCACGTCCTCGTCGAGGTCGGTCGACTCCTCCAGTCCGAACCGCATGTTCTGCCGGACGGTCATGTGCGGGTAGAGCGCGTAGCTCTGGAACACCATCGCGATGTCCCGCTCGGCGGGCGCCTGCTCGTTCATCCGCTCGCCCGCGAGCCTGATCTCCCCGTCAGTGATCGATTCGAGCCCGGCGATCATCCGGAGGGTCGTGGACTTTCCGCAGCCGGAGGGGCCGACGAGGACGAGGAATTCCCCGTCCGCGATGTCGACGTTCACGTCGTCTACGGCGAGGATGGAGCCGTCCCCCTCGCCGAACCGTTTCGTCACCGAGTCGAGTTCGAGTTGTGCCATTATGAGTCACCTGCGACGCCTTTCGCGAACTGTTCTCCGAAGAGGACGTACACGACGAGCGTCGGTAACGCCGCGACGAACGCCCCCGCCATCTGGAGGTTGAACTGCTGGACGAACGACCCTTTGAGCTGGTTCAACGCGACCGTCACGACCTGGTTGGACGGGTCGCTGACAAGGACGATGGCGAACAGGAGGTCGTTCCAGATCTGCGTGAACTGGTAGATGAGCGTCACCGCGAAGATCGGCACCGACAGCGGCAGCACGATGCGGCGGTAGATCGTCGCCGCCGAGGCGCCGTCCAGTCGCGCCGCCTCCAGCATCTCGCCGTCGATCGTCGCGTAGTACGACCGGAAGAGGACGGTGCAGATTGGGATCCCGTACGCGACGTGCGTGATGCTCAGGTTGATCAGCCCCTCGTAGTCGTCGACGCCGCCGAGCGGGATCCGGCCGGCGAGGTCGACGAACGACCAGAACTGCGTCAGCGGCACCAGCACCGCCTGGTACGGGATGAACACGCCGGCGACGAAAAGCATCAGGACGCCGACCTGCCCGCGCCAGCTGAGGTTCGTCAGACCGTAGGCCGCGAGCGACCCGAACAGGGCCGACAGCACCGTCGCCGGCACCGCCATCATCGCGCTGTTCAACAGCCCGGTCGAGAGCCGCTCGAACGCCAGCCCCCACGCGGAGAGGGTGAACTCCCCGATCGGCGGGAGCGCGAACGGCGTCGTCGTCCGGAACCCCTGCGGCGTCTTGAACGCCGTCGTCAGGCCGGACTCGAGCGGCGCGAGGTAGAACGCGACCATCGCCAGCAGCACCGCGTACAACGCGACCCGGGAGCGGCCGAACCCCGCGGCCCTCCCGCGGAGCCGGTCGGCGGCGCTCACAGCTCACCCCGGCGGTACTGGACGAAGAGGTACGGACCGATCACGCCGAGCGCCATGGCGAACAGCACCATCGCGACGGCGGAGCCGTACGCCCACTGGATCCTGTCGAAGGCGACCCGGTACATCATCACCGAGAGGATGTCCGCGGACCGGCCGGGGTTGACGCCGAACAGCACGAACAGGAAGTCGAACGCCTTCAGCGCGAACACGACGAGGACGACCGCCGCCGACATCGTCGAGGCCCGGAGCTGCGGGATGATCACGCGCCAGTAGAGCCGGAGCGTCGAGGCGCCGTCGATGCGTGCCGCCTCGTACTGTGCGTTCGGGATCGCGCGGAGCCCGGCGAGGTAGACGACCATGCAGTAGCCGGAGAACTGCCACATCAGCGCGAAGATGATCGCCGCCAGTTTGAACCGCGGGTCCGAGATCCACGCCTGTGTGAACGCGTCGAGGCCGACACCCCGGAGCGCCACGTTGATCAGCCCGGTGCTCGGGTTGTACACCCACGACCAGAAGATCGCGGTGACGACGAACGAGAGGCTCATCGGCAGCAGGTAGATCGTCCGGAACGTGTTCTCGGCCCGGATGTCCTGGTCGACGAGGATCGCGAGGAGCAGCCCGACGATCAGAGAGAGGATCGTGAACACGAACAGCAGCACGAGGGTGTTCCGGAACGCGGCGTGGAACGACCCGTCCGTGAGCAGTTGGACGTACATGTCGACCGACAGCGACGAGTAGTCGGGGGAGCCGAGCCCCTCCCATCCCGTCAGCGAGATAACAAAGTTCCACCCGATAGCGCCGTACACGAAGAACAACACGAGCAGTCCCGGCGGTCCCCAGAACGGGATCGACTCGAGGAACCGGTTCCGTCGGAGGCGGGTGAGAAGGGACGCGTCTGTCGCGCTCGCCGACGACGCGGCGTCGCCGTCGGCCTCGACGACGGCCCCTCCGTCGGTCCGCACCTGCGGCTCGCGGTCCGTCGCGTCCGTCGTGGCCGTCTCGTCGGAACCCGTCGTCGCTTCCCCGTCGGTGGTCCGCGTCAGCGCGTCGAAAATCCGCGAAGTCATCGCGGTCAGAAGGCGTCGCGGATGCTCTCGTACGCCGCGTCGACGTCGAGGTCGCCGTTGAAGTTGGAGAACGCCTCGTCGAGCGAGGAGTGGATACCCGGCGCGACCGCCGTGCCGTGGGCGATGGTTGGCGGCTGCTCGTCAGACTCCTGGAAGTCCTCGAACTGTCGGGTGAGGAAGTCGCCGAACTCGTCCATCGGCACGTCTGTCCGCGGCGGGATCGACCCCTTGATCGGGTTGAACCGCTCCTGTGCGTCGACGGTGCCCGCGTAGTTGAGGAACTGCTCGGTCGCCTCGGGCGAGGGGTTGTTCGTCGGGTAGACGAACGAGTCGATGACCGAGTGGTACACCCCTTCGGTCCCCGGGAACGGCACCATGTCCCAGTCGTCACCGAACTCGAAGTCGTCGGCTCCGCCGTACTGTCCGGCCGCCCAATCGCCCTGGTGGAGGAACGCGGCGTCGCCGGCGATCAGGTCGTCGTTCCCCTGGTCCCAGCTGATCGAGCCGGCGTCCTCGGGGATGTACTCCAGGTAGTCGGCGAGCAGTTCCAGGGCGGAGCGGATCTCGTCTTCCAGTCCGGAGGCGTCGCCGCCGATGAGGGTCTGGTAGTCGTCGACGCCCTGCTGACCGATGAAGACGTTCTCCCACAGCTGGAGGGACGACCACGGCGTCTGCGTCTGGTGGACGAGCGGCGTCGCGTCCGTCTCCGCGTCGACCGTCTCCAAGGCGTCAAGCAGCCCCGCCGGGTCCTCGATGTCGCTCGGGTCGATTCCCGCCTCCTCGACGACGGAGACGTTGTAAAACAGGTTGTTCAGCCGGTGGATGTTGATCGGGACCGCCACGAGGTTTCCGCCGGGCTGGGCGAGCTCGCGGATGCCGTCCTGGTAGGCGTCGCTCATCTCGTCGTCCCACACGGAGTCGCCGATGTCCTCTAAGAGGCCCTCGTCCGTGTACGGCGTAAGCGCCTGTCCGGGCCAGATCTGGAAGGTACTCGGCGGGTCCCCGTCGATCACGCGGTTCTGGATCACGGTGTCGATCGCGGACCCCGCACCCCCCGGGGCGGGGTTGTCGGTGATCTCGACGTCCGGATGCTCCTCGCGGAAGCCGTCGAGGAGCGCGTTGTACGCCTCCTCTTCGCCGCCCGCGGTCCACCAGTGGACGATCTCGAGCTCGCTCCCGCCGTCAGAACCGTCGTCGCCGTCGCTCCCGTCGTCACCGTCGCTCCCGTCGTCACCGTCGCTCCCGTCGTCACCGTCGCCGCCGCCGGAACAGCCGGCGATTCCCACGGTCGCGAGGGTCCCGGCTCCGGCCACGTAGTGGCGACGGGTGAGTCGGTCGTCGTCGTCGGATCGACTGTCGTGTGACATGTACATTAGTGATGTTCGCTCCCCAGTACTTAATCATTGATGTTCATTTACTCAAAACATTATAAAAAAACAGGCGACGAAGCACGGCAGCGCAGACTCTCTCTCCGCCGGAGAATACGTTGAGATAACGGAAAAGGATATAACATGATCTCGGACGAACGGCGGTGGGAGATGTGGTACATAATCGATACTTCGGGCGCCGTAGCGGATCCGCTCGCGGACGTCCCGCAGGGGTGTCCACGGCGGATCGGTCGAGCACCCGGGGTCCGCTCCCGCTCTCGATGTCGAAGCGAGCTCGTCGGCTCGGCGCACCGACCGACCGATTCTTGAGCGCTCGTCCCGGACGGACACGACATGGACGGACCGCTGTGGATCGACGCGCACGCTCCCGCGCTCGACGAGATCCGACAGGACGAGGCCCGCGAGCGGCTGGAGCGCGCGGTCGACGAACCGATGAACCTCGTCGTGCAGGGGCCGCCGGGGGTCGGAAAGACGGCGGCGACGCGGGCGCTGACTCGGGCCGCCCACGAGAACCCCGAGAGCGACCTGATCGAGATCAACGTCGCCGACTTCTTCGGCCGGACGAAAAAGGAGATCCGGACCGACCCCCGCTTCGAGGGGTTCCTGCAGGGGCGGAGCCGGATGGCGAAACGCGACATGATCAACCGCGTGCTGAAGGAGTCGGCGTCGTACGCGCCGATGTCGGGCGAGTACAAGACGGTCCTGCTCGACAACGCCGAGGCGATCCGCGAGGACTTCCAGCAGGCGCTCCGACGGGTGATGGAACAGCACCACCGCACCACCCAGTTCGTGATCGCCACCCGACAGCCGTCGAAGCTCATCGCGCCGATCCGGTCGCGCTGCTTCCCGGTGCGGGTGCGCGCCCCGACGACCGACGAGACGATCGACGTGCTGGAGACGATCTGTGACCGCGAGGGCGTCGACTACGACGACGACGGCCTGGAGTTCGTCGCCAGCGCGGCCGGCGGCGACCTCCGCGAGGCGATCCTCTCCGCGCAGGCGACCGCGGTCGAGAGCGGCGTGATCACCATGTCGACCGCCTACGAGACGCTCGGCGAGGTGGGCGACGACGACGCGATCCGCGAGGCGCTCGCCGACGCCCGAGCCGGCGACCTGAAGGACGCGCGGTCGACGCTCGACGACCTCCTCGACGAGGGCGGGTACGACGGCGAGGAGCTCCTCCGTGAGGTCCTCCGAGTCGCCCGCGCCGGCTCCGAGTACGGCGGCGACGACCTCGCGCGGCTCCATGTGCTCGCCGGCGAGGCCGACCTCGACCTCACCGACGGCCTGGACGACCGGATCCACCTCACACATCTGCTCGCGGCGTGGGCGGCCGGCCGCACCGAGCTCCGACCCGCCCTCCGCGATCCGGTGGAGGCGTAACGATGGCCCGGAATCCGCCGCTCGCGCGCGTCCTTCCGTTTCCCGTCGTCGACGAGGCGTGGCGCCTCGCGCTCGTCCCCGCTCTCGTCGGCGCCGCGGCGCTGCCGCTCCTCCCGCCGGTCGGCGGGGCCCTGCTCGCGACCGCCCTCGGCGTCCTCTGGTTCCACCGCGATCCGGACCGGGAGCCTCCGGACGCCGACGGGATCGTCGTCGCGCCCGCCGACGGCACCGTGTCGGTCGTGCGCGAGGAGGGGAGTCGGCTGCGGGTGGGCGTGTTCATGAACGTCACCGACGTACACGTGAACCGCGCGCCGATCGCGGGCGAGGTCCGCGAGGTCCGACACCGGCCCGGCGCGAACCGGCCCGCGTTCAGCAAGGAGTCCGACCGCAACGAGCAGGTCGCGATCGACTTCGGCGAGTACGAGCTGCTGATCATCGCCGGCTGGTTCGCCCGACGGATCCACCCGGCGGTGGAGCCCGGCGACGCCGTCGACCGCGGCGAGCGCGTCGGCCACGTCTCGTTCGGCTCCCGCGCAGACGTGATCCTCCCGCCCGACGTCGACGAGGACGACCTCCGCGTGCGCGAGGGCGACGCCGTCCGCGCGGGCGAGACGGTCGTCGCAGAACGGGCGGACGACGACGCCGAGCGGGAGTGAACGTGGCCCTCGGCGACGGCGACTATTATAGATAAACGGCTCCCGGCGACGGCGACGCCGTCGGCCATAGCGTTTTGTGTGGTGCCTGCGAGACGGGACGTGCATGGACGAAGAGACGATTCACGAGTCGAGGGAGTCACGGAGTCGACAGGCACTGGCGACGTACTTCCGTCGCATCGCGCGGGCGCTCGGCCGCGGCGAACCGATCCCGGTCGACGACGCCGGAACGGTGACGATCGACCCCGCCGCCGAGTCGCAGGTCGAGATCGAACTCGAGCGCGCGGACGGGACCGTCCACTTCGAGGTGGAGGTGGAGTTCGACGAGACGGAGGGCGCGGTCGACGCCGACGCCGCCGCGAGCAAGGCGACGTTCGAGCTGTACGCCGACAGCGCCGACCAGTGGCGCTGGCGGCTCGTCCACGACAACGGGAACATCATCGCCGACGGCGGCGAGGGATACGTCGACAAGCGGGACGCGAGGTCGGGGATCGAGAGCGTCCAGCGGAACGCGCCGGGCGCGCACGTGATCGACGCCGGTCGCGACGAGGAGCCGCCGGCGGAGGGCGGGAGCGAGGCCGTCTTCGAGCTGTTTCGAGACAAGGCCGACGCGTACCGCTGGCGGCTCCGCCACGAGAACGGCAACGTCATCGCCGACGGGGGGCAGGGGTACGCCTCGAAACAGAAGGCGAAGCAGGGGCTCAACAGCGTGAAATCGAACGCGCCGGGCGCCCCGGTCGACGAGCTCGACGGCGACGGGGCCGCCGAAGACGACGAGGAGTGACGGCGCGATGGTCCCCGACGACTCCTCCTCCAGCGGCGACACGCGGATCGACGACGCCGGCGACACGCGGATCGACGACGCCGGCGACGCGCGGAACCGACGCGATACGGACGACGGTGCCGCCGCCGACCCGAACGCCGACTCTGACGGGTTCCTCGCCCCCGGAGACGATTCGCCGGCGGACCTGTTCGATGTCCTCGTCTACGGCCTGGTGGGCGGGGTCGTCGGCTCGGTGCTGTCGTTCGTTCCGTTCGCCACCGTCCTCGGCGGCGCGGTCGCCGGCTACCTCTGCGGCGGCACGTCGGCCGACGGGCTCAAGACGGGCACCGTCGCCGGCGCCGTGATGACCCTGCCGTTCCTCGCGTTCGTCGTCTTCCTCCTCTTTTTCCTGGGGGTCGCCGGCGCGCCGGCGGAGTTCGGGCTCTTCGCGCTCTTCGTCGTCGGCCTCGGCGCGGTCTACACCCTCGGGTCGGGCGTGATCGGGGGGTATCTCGGTCACTACCTCCGCGGGGAACTGTAGCCGCGGACCGCACCGCTTATTCGACGCCCGTCGCTACCTCGGGTCGGACATGGACGCGCTCGACGCAAAGTACCCCTTCTTCGCGGCCGCCCGCGAGGCCGTCGCCGACGCCGCGGTGTCGCTCCCGGAGCTCGTCGCGGCCGACGCGCCCGCCGTCGAGCGCGGGCGCGAACGCGTCGAGCGCGCCCTGATGGACGGGACGGTCGCGTCCGAGAGCGGGGCGTTCCCCGGCGAGTCTGCGTACGACGTACAGGCGGAGCTGCTCTCGTATCCCATCGCGCGGATCCTCGTCTCGCTGCTCGACTCCGAGCCCGCCATCGAGAAGTACGCCGCCGCGGAGGCCGCGACGGCGGTCGACCGGATCCGCGAGGACCTCGCGACCGAAGACGAGCTGCGGTCGGTGTCGGTCCCGACCGTCGCCCTCGACGACGTGCTCGCCGAGTTCGGCCTCGGCGACGCGGTGCGCCCGGAATCGCCGGGAGCCGGATCGGCGGCGGCCGGAGCGGGAAACTCCGGATCGGGGACGCCCGACACCGGGTCCCCCGGCCGCGCTCCCGCCCACTACTGGATCGACGTCGGGCCGTACCTCCGGCTCACGTCGCCGTCGTGGGGCGAGTCGTGGCGGCTCGTCAACCGCGCGCTGGCCGGCGGCGCGGTGCGCGTCTCCCGCGAGGAGCTGCTGGACGCGCTGGAGGCCGCGGTGGAGGACCGGGTGCGCGAGGGGCTCCCGTTCGAGCTGGCGGTCGGCGAGGGGGTCGCGGCGGAGCTGGAGGAGGGCGTCGCCGACCTCAAGCGGCTCCTCTCCGAGCGGAGCTACGCGGGCCCGGCTGACGTCGTCGCCCCCGAGCTGTTTCCGCCGTGCATGACGAACCTGATCGAGAAGGCCGAGCGCGACGCCGACCTCACGCCGCCGGAGTCGTTCGCCCTGATGGCGTTCCTCGTCGGGATCGGGATGACGCCGGACGAGGTGGTGGCGTTCTGCGCCGACACGAGCCTCGACGCGGAGGGCATCCGGTACCAGACGGAGTATTTGAAAGACGACCGCGGGACGCAGTACCCGCCGCCGACCTGCGAGACGCTCGCGAACTACGGGATCTGTCACAACGAGGCGGACCACATGCAGGTGGCCGCCGACCCCCTCGCGTACTACGAGAAGCGGGTCGCGGCCGCCGACGAGATCACCGACTGGCGGGACCGCGAGGACGGGGGAGACGAGCGCGGAGCGGACGCGGGCACAAGAGAGGTCGCGGGGGCCGACGACGCCGCGGATTCGGGCGGGACGGAGTAGTCGACTCGCCGAGTCACTCGTCGTCGTTCGCGTGGATGAGGTACGCGCCGACGAGCGCCATCAGCAGGACGAACCCGGTCAACAGCCCGACGAGCGCGATCGCGCCGGACTCCGGGAGCCCGGACGATCCGCCGAACGCGATCCCGATCCCGACCAGCCCGGCGACGAAGACGGCGGCCGCCAGAAGCGAGACCGTGATCTGCCGACGGAGCTCCGCGTCGATTTCCATGCCCGCGAGTTTCCGTCGCCGCATAAAAAGGACTTCGATGAGGGCGGCCGCATCTCGACGGGCGCCGCGGTCACGGTCCGACGTCTCCGGGGATCGAATCCGGAATATCGGTGATGCAGGCCATTTCGTCGGCGAATTTAACTGTTCACGGTGCCTACTTCGACCCCACGCGAGGACTTCCCTCGCGCTCACCCATGACGCATCCCCGAAACTCACCCGCGTCAACAGCCCCGGAACCGGACGCCGGCCGAGCCGCGCCGCCGGCGGAGCGAACCCCGAAACGACGCGTCCCGGACGCGGTCGACGAGGTCGAGAGCGACGGCGGCACCGAGAGCGACGGCGGCACCGAGAGCGACGACGCCGACGACCGGTCGACGCGCGCCGCCACCGAGGAGATGACGGTGCGGCCGCTCCGCGACCGGCGATACGTCGTCGAGACCGACGGCGGCACCTACGTCGTCGCGCTCGACGCCGGTACCTGCACGTGTCCCGACCACGCGATCCGGGGCTTCCGGTGTAAGCACCTCCGGCGCGTGGCCATGGAGGTGACCGCGGGGTCGGTTCCCGCCCCGGACGAGCGCGTGGGCGTCTGCGCGGTCTGCGGGGCGGAGACGTTCGTGCCGCTCGACGCCGGCGGGTCGCACCTCTGTGCGCGCCACGAGTTCGCGCCGGGGGACGTCGTCCGCGACCGCGAGACCGACGAGCGCGTCGTCGTCGTCGCGGTCACGACAGAACGGGCCGACACCTACCGGACCGAGGAGGACCGGCGGGTCGACGAGTACGCCACGAACGCGGCGTACGGCGCCCACGAGCCCGTCGTGGAGGCCGTGTACGTCGACGCCGTCCGCCCGGGACGCAGCGTGTCTGACTGCCGGCGGTACGCCTTCCCCGCCTCGCGGCTCGTCCGCCCGCGTCGGGGGTGAAGCGGTCGCGGCGACTCGCTCGTTCGGGACGGCGCGTCCGGCAGCGTCGGGGCGGGCGAACCCGAACGCGACTCACCGCGCGAGGTGACTGATGTCGCGCCGGAGCGTGTATCCCTTCGGGACGCCGACGGCACCGAGACACGCCTCGCACAGCGCCCGCTCGTAGTCGCGGTTCGTCTCCTTTTCAAGCAGCGAGACGTCCCCGATTGGGAACACCGACTCGCACCGATCGCACTCGACCATGTCGCCGTCGACGATCTTTATGAGACACCGCCAGTTCCGCCGATCGGTATGAAAAGACGCGCCCGGCGTTATCACTCCGGATAGCGACGTCGATAAAGTATCGGCGCGGTCGAAGCGGTGAGCGTCCGAGGTCAGCCGAAGAGCTCGCCGAGGCCCTCGCCGCCGTCCCCGTCGTCGTCCTCTTCCTCTTCATCGTCCGCTTCCTCTTCCTCTTCGTCGTCCGCTTCCTCGGCCTCGTCGCCCTCGCCCGCGGCGGCCGCGGATCCACCGGCGGCGGCGGCGGGCGCCGCAGCGGCCGTGTCGATGGCCTCCTCGATGTCGACGTCCTCCAGCGCGGCGACGAGCGCCTTGACGCGGGATTCCTCGACGTCGACGCCGGCGGCTTCCAGCACGCCGGTGATGTTGTCCTCGTTGATCTCTTCGCCAGTCTCGTTCAGGATGAGCGCAGCGTAAACGTATTCCATTGGTGTGTCCTCGTAGTGTTAGCCGAACATCGCGCCGAGACCCTCGCCGCCGTCGTCGTCGTCGGCGTCATCGTCGGTCGTCTCAGCGTCGTCCGCGTCGTCGTCTTCCTCCGCCTGTTCCTCCTCGTCGGCGTCGTCCGTCGCCGGAGCCGGGGCCGCCTCGACCCCCTGCAGCTCCTCCGGAAGCGCCTCGTCGTCGTCGATCAGGGCCGCGAGCGCGCGGAGCTGGCCGTCGGCCTTCCCGATGAGGTCGGGCACGACGTCCGGGCTCTCGATCTCCGCGAACAGCCCGACCGACTTCGCCTCGCCGGACGCCTTCGCGAGAAGGCTGCCGACCGTGGCGGCCGTCGGGTACTCGGCGTTGATCGAGAGGTTGCGCGCGGCGGCGGCGGCGGACCGGACGTCCGCCGTGTACTCGTCGACATCGATCGCGAGCTCGTCCGGCTCGAACAGGACGCCCTCGGAGTAGACGCCCTTGAGGTCGAGCCCGACTTCCTTCGGCTCGATGCCGAGTTCGACCAGGACGTTCGCGAGGTCCTCGTCAACGACCTCGCCCTCCTCGAGGACGGTAGAGTCCTCGGTGACCATGATCGAGCCGTCCTGGATGCGCGCGGCCGCGCCGATCGTCTGGAGCTCGCCGACGAACGGCCCCGGGTCGACGCCGGTGTCACCCTCGGGGATGACGACGTCGTTGGGGGCGACCTCGCCCGCGTTGATCGGGGCGGGGGTCTTCGAGGCTTCCAGCTGCTTGAAGAGGCCGAACGGGTTGTCGTTCGTGCCGATGAGCGCGACCTGACCCGAGACGTACTGGGTCAGCTCCTCGACGCCGTCGTCGACCTCTTCGAGGGCGCGGACGGTGAGCGTGTTCCGGCTCACGCGGACGTCGGCCGAGCCGTGCAGCTCGCGGCGCATGGCCTGGAGCTGCCGGCTCGGAATGCCGCCGACGCCGACGATCCCGACTGAGTTGAACGAGTCGATGAACTCGACGAGCTCGTCGACTTCGTCCTGCTTCCACTGCGGGATCGTCTCGGTCTTGCGGACCGAGCTCATACGGGCACCTCCCTGGCGGGACCCATCGTGGTCTTCACGTAGATCCCGTCGATGTTGAGCGGGCCCTTCTCGAGGTTCGCTTCGAGTCGCCGGATGATGACGTCGATGTTGTCCGAGATCGCCTCGGCGCCCATGTCTTCGGCGCCGACGCGGGTGTGGAACGTGCGCCGGTCGCGGGACCGGAGCTGCACCGTGTTCTTCATCCGGTTGACGGTCTCGACGACGTCGTCGTCCGGCTGTAGTGGGGTAGGCATCTTCCCGCGCGGACCGAGGACGGTACCGAGGTACCGACCGATGTCCTGCATCAGGTTGGCCTCTGCGACGAAGAAGTCGGTCTCGTCGGCCAGGTCCTTTGCGCGGTCGTCGTCGTCTCCGAGGTCCTCGAGGTCGCCGCTGTCAAGTACTTGATCAGCAACTTCCTGAGCGCGGACGGCGGTTTCGCCCTCCGCGAAGACGACGATCTGTGTCTCCTGCCCCGTTCCAGCCGGCAGCACGACGGACTCGTCGATGCGGTTCGACGGATCGTTGAGGTCGAGGTCTCGCAGGTTGATCGCGATGTCCACGGTCTCGCGGAAGTTCCGCTCGGGCGCATCGTCGAGTGCGAGGGTTACGGCCTCTTGTATTGTGTCTGCCATTTTCACCTCCGTAGTACGCAGGTCGCTCCTACGGGTCAGTGAAACAGGCGAAGCCTGTCTCACCGGAGAGTGGTCCATCGGAGGTTTAAAAGCGTCGAACCGTCCGTCGCCGTGTGAACCGCCGACAGGGCTCGTGCGGGTGGTCGCGAGTGACTCCCGGAGGCGAACGGTCGACAGTCGAGCGGTCTCCGAACCCGGACGGTCGACGGTCGAGCGGCCTCCGCGTTCGACGTGCATCGAAGCCGAAAACGTCGGATAGGGGAACCCTTTTGACGCCGCTCACCGACCCACGAGGTAATGACTCAGGGTGGTCCGGCGTGACGATGGACGACCGTATCGAGGACCTCCGGGAGCGCCGCGAACGGGCGGCGTTGGGAGGCGGCGAGGACCGGATCGAGTCCCAGCACGAGAAGGGGAAGATGACCGCGCGCGAGCGGGTCGAGTACTTCCTCGACGACGGGACGTTTCACGAGTTCGACCGCTTCCGCAGCCACCGGAACCACAAGTTCGGGATGGAGGAACAGCAGATCCCGGGCGACGGCGTCGTCACCGGGTACGGCGAGGTGAACGGCCGGAAGACGTTCGTCTTCGCGCACGACTTCACCGTCTTCGGCGGCTCGCTCGGCGAGGTGTTCGCCGAGAAGGTGTGTAAGGTGATGGACAAGGCGATGGACGTGGGCGCGCCCGTCGTCGGCCTCAACGACTCCGCGGGCGCTCGGATTCAGGAGGGGGTCGCTTCGCTCGGCGGCTTCGCCGAGATATTCCGACGCAACACGGAGGCGTCGGGCGTGATCCCGCAGATCTCGGCGATCATGGGCCCGTGCGCCGGCGGAGCGGTGTACTCGCCCGCCATCACGGACTTCACGTTCATGGTGAAAGACACCTCGCACATGTTCATCACCGGCCCGGACGTCATCGAGACGGTGACGGGCGAGGAGGTGAGCTTCGAGGAGCTCGGCGGCGCCGTCACCCACTCGTCGACCTCGGGCGTCGCCCACTTCGCCGCGGAGAGCGAGGAGGACGCCCTCGACGACATCGCGCGACTGCTCTCGTATCTCCCCGCCAACAACGTGGAGGACCCGCCGCGCGTCGAGCCGTGGGACGATCCCGAGCGCGCCGACGAGGCGCTGGGTAACATCGTTCCGGACGCGCCGCGGAAGCCCTACGACATGAAAGACGTGATCGGCAGCGTCGTCGACGAGGGCTCCTTCTTCGAAGTGCAGGAGAACTTCGCGAAGAACATCGTCGTCGGGTTCGGCCGGCTGGACGGCCGCTCGATCGGGATCGTCGCCAACAACCCCCGCGTGAACGCGGGCACCCTCGACATCGAGTCGAGCCAGAAGGGGGCGCGCTTCGTCCGCTTCTGTGACGCCTTCAATATCCCCATCCTCACCTTCGAGGACGTGCCCGGGTTCATGCCCGGCACCGACCAGGAGCACAACGGGATCATCCGCCACGGCGCGAAGCTGCTGTACGCCTTCTCGGAGGCGACCGTCCCCCTCCTCACCGTGATCACCCGGAAGGCGTACGGCGGCGCCTACTGCGTGATGTCCTCGAAGCACATCGGCGGCGACGTCAACTACGCCTGGCCCACCGCCGAGATCGCGGTGATGGGGCCGAAGGGCGCCGTCAACGTCCTCTACCGCGAGGAGCTGGCCGACGCCGACGACCCGGCCGCCCGCAGGCAGGAGCTCATCGACGAGTACCGCGAGGAGTTCGCCAACCCGTACAGCGCCGCCGACCACGGGTTCGTCGACGACGTCATCGAGCCCGCCGAGACCCGCGCGCGGCTGATCGACGACCTCCAGATGCTCGCGGGAAAGCGCTCGGACCGGCCCGAAAAGAAACACGGCAACATCCCGATCTGATGGCGACTGACTCGCCAGAGCAGAGCGACGGCGCGTCTACCCCGGACGACCCGGACGCGAACGCGAACGACTCGGACGCGGACGACCCGGACGCCGGCGCCTCCGAACAGGAGGGCGAGCCGCGCGGCCCGACGGTCGCCGCCGTGCTCGACGGCCTGACGATCCCAGACGACGCCGACGACGCCGAGGCCGCCGCCATCGCCGCCGCGGTCGCGGCGCACATCCGCGACGGCGAGGCGGCAGCGGCGGCCGCCGCGGCCGCGGCGGACGACGACGCGGACTGGGAGGGCGAGCGCTGGTCGTTCGCCGGTCGAGTCGATCGCCTGCAGAATCGGTCGGTCCGCGTCCCCGTCGGCGCGCCGACCGATCCGTGGACCGCGGCCGGGCGCGCCGACCGGTTCTGAGTCGGGTCGCGCGCATTCCCCCGGCAGTCGACCCCAGCGGGCCCCGATAGCCCCGGTGGGCAGTCTGCCTCGCTACCCCGTCGCAGGGCGCGTCGGAGAATGCCCCCGATTGAGTATATATTTATGGCCAATATCTATAACCGACGCGTCACGCCTCGCGCGACTCGTCGGCGTCGCCGTCTCCGGGATTCTCGATCGACTCGTCGCGCCACCCGTCCGCCGAGCCGCCGCCGAGGAGCCGATTGAGAACCACGGGGACGACGCCGACGAGGAGCACGAGCATTCCGATTCGGACGAGGATCGAGGCGTCCGTCAGCAGCGTCGCGGCGAGGTACGCGCCCGCCGCGATCAGCGTAAACGGCAACACGTAGGGGTTTCCGGGCGAGAGCATGGGCGGAAGTGGCGTTCGGGATCCCCTTAATCGTCTCGGGAGCGGGGAGGGGCGTCGCGGACCCGTTCGGCGTCACAGACCGATAGAATCAGGTGGGTTATGGTGGAACGGTGATGTAAGAATGTTCGACAAGGTTCTCGTCGCGAACCGCGGGGAGATCGCGGTTCGGGTGATGCGCGCCTGTGCGGAACTGGGTGTCGACACCGTGGCCGTGTACAGCGACGCGGACAAACACGGGGGCCACGTCCGGTACGCGGACGAGGCGTACAACGTCGGACCCGCGCGCGCCGCCGACTCCTACCTCGACGGCGAGGCGGTCGTCGAGGCCGCGCGGGCCGCCGGCGCCGACGCGATCCACCCGGGCTACGGCTTCCTCGCCGAGAACGCCGACTTCGCCGCGCGCGTCGAGGCCGCCGACGGGATCACCTGGGTCGGCCCCTCCAGCGGCGCGATGGAGCGGCTCGGCGAGAAGACCCACGCCCGCCGGGTGATGGACGACGCCGACGTCCCCATCGTCCCGGGGACGACCGAGCCCGTCACCGAGGTCGAGGCGGTCACCGAGTTCGGCGACGAGTACGGCTACCCCGTCGCGATCAAGGCGGAGGGGGGCGGCGGCGGCCGCGGGATGAAGGTCGTCGAGAGCGCCGACGAGGCCGAAGAGGCCCTCGAATCGGCCAAGCGCGAGGGCGAGGCGTACTTCTCGAACGACTCCGTCTACCTCGAGCGCTACCTCGAGAACCCCCGTCACGTCGAGGTGCAGATCGTCGCGGACGCCGGCGGGGGCGGCGAGGGACCCGCGGACGAGTCGGACGTCGTCCACCTCGGCGAGCGCGACTGCTCGCTCCAGCGCCGCCACCAGAAGGTGATCGAGGAGGGGCCCTCCCCCGCGCTCTCCGACGAGCTCCGCGAGAAGATCGGCGAGGCCGCCCGTCGCGGCGTCGCCGCCGCCGACTACACCAACGCCGGCACCGTCGAGTTCCTCGTCGAGGAGGACCTCGACCGCGATCCCTCGGAGCCGCTCGGCCCGGACACGCCCTTCTACTTCCTCGAGGTCAACACGCGCATCCAGGTCGAGCACACCGTCACCGAGGAGCTGACCGGGGTCGACATCGTCAAAGAGCAGCTCCGCGTCGCCAGCGGCGAGGGGCTGTCCGTCTCGCAGGGCGACGTGGAACTCGAGGGCCACGCGATCGAGTTCCGGATCAACGCCGAGAACGCCGCGGAGAAGTTCCAGCCCGCCAACGAGGGCCGGCTCGACACGTACGACCCGCCGGGCGGGATCGGCGTGCGCGTCGACGACGCGCTCCGACAGGGCGACGACCTGGTCACCGACTACGACTCGATGATCGCGAAGCTGATCGTGTGGGGCGCCGACCGCGAGGAGTGTCTCGCCCGGTCGAAGCGCGCGCTCGCGGAGTACGACCTGGAGGGCGTCGTCACCATCATTCCGTTCCACCGGCTCATGCTCGACGACGAGCGGTTCGTCGCGGGCACCCACACCACGAAGTACCTCGACGAGGAGCTCGACCGGGACCTGGTCGTCGAGGCCCAAGAGAAGTGGGGCACCGAGTCGGTCGCGAGCGGCGACGACGAGGAGGTGACGGAACGCGAGTTCACCGTGGAGGTGAACGGCAAGCGATTCAGCGTGGATGTCGAGGAGCGCGGCGTGCCCGCGATCCCGACGCCCGCGAGCGGGGGAACGGGCGGCCGCCAGAAGCGCCCGCCGCAGGCGAAGAGCGACGACGGGGACGACGGCGGCGTCGACGTCGCCGAGGGCGGCGAGGCGATCGAGGCGGAGATGCAGGGGACGATCCTCTCGGTCGACGTCGGCGAGGGCGACGAGGTGTCCGCCGGCGACGTCGTCTGCGTCCTCGAGGCGATGAAGATGGAGAACGATGTGGTCGCCGAGCGCGGCGGCGCCGTCGCGAGCGTCCACGTCGGCGAGGGCGACAGCGTCGACATGGGCGACGTGCTGGTCGTGCTGGAGTAGGGAGCGGTCGACCCTCGCACCGGACGTAGTTGTTTATAAGCGAGCGACGACTCCGCGGTGAACCGCTCCGAAGTCCCAGTCGCCAGCGGCTGCACCGCCGTCTCGCTTATTTATATACAACCGTCGGTGTCGCTCACGTCTTTCAAGTGTCGTATCGCTACCGGGAGATGCGATACGCCCCTCCCTCCCGCCCGCGCAGCCCTGACGGTTCTCGCCTCTCGTCCGGGGTCGCCACCGGTCGCCCGAGCTGCTCGGAGATCCGCGCCGAAGCGGCCCCGTCCTGACCGACGCTGTTTAACCGAACGCCCGAGAACGGGGTGCCATGGAGCCGGTCGACGACTGGCGGGCGACGATCGCGGACGCCGGGGAGCTCACCGGTCCGATCGTCGCCGCCATCGTCGGCGATCACGGCGACCGCGGCAAGCGCGCGATCGAGGCGGTCGGCGAGGGGCGGGTGAAGCGCTACCGCGATTTCACCGTCGTCGTCGGCCACGACGACGAGTACGTCGTCGAGGAGGGAGAGTGCACCTGCGCGGACGCGACGTACAACCTCGACGCCGAGGACCCGAGCGAGCGCTGCTGGCACGCGATCGCGGTCGACGTAGCCGACGCCGTGGACGCGGTCGACCACCACGACATGTGGTACTCCGAGGTCCGCGAGTTCCTCTGAGCGGAGTGCGGAGATCCTTTTGAGCCGCCGTTCAGCCGGATAAACCGCTGATACGCCGTATTTTTCGACCGGCCAGTCGAAAACGTTTACAACCGCGGCCGGTCTCCCCTACGGTATGGCGGACTGTCCACTCGCCGACGAATGCCCCAGTTTCGACGAACGAATCGAGGGGATGGGGTGTCAACACTACGGCAACAAGGGCGGCGCGGAGTGGTGCAACCACTACGACATGCCCATCTACGAACTGAAACAGCAGCCGGTCCAGCCCGGAGAGCAGGTCGTCGTCGAGGTCGACGACATCCACGAGAGCGGCGCGGGCGTGGGCCGCACCGACGACGGCTTCATCGTCCTCGTCGACGGGCTCCTCCCGCCGGCGCGCGCGGAGGTCCGGATCCACCGCGTGAAGTCGAGCCACGCGACCGCACAAGACGTCGTCGAGCGCCTCCCCGACGATCCGGAGGCGGACGACGAGGACGGCGATGAGACGGAGACGGACGGGGATAACGAAAAAGAGGGCGACCGCCGCCGCGACCGCCCCGACCGCGAACGACTCGGCAGCCGCGAGAACTTCTGGGGCAAGTGAGCGCGTCCCGGGGTGGCCCCACCCCACGGACAGTCCGGACGCCGCCGATCGGTCGCCTTCGCACCCGCCCCGATGCCGGGCGCCGAAACCACCGTTTTTTGAGCGAGGGTCCCCTCCCGACGAGTATGGTCGCAGACGACGGTCCGTCCGGTGCAGCCGACGACGCCGAGGACGTCGACGCCGCCGAGCTGCTGGAACGGGCCGGGTTCGACGCCGACGAGAGCGTCCTCACCGACCGACAGGCGGAGGTGCTCGCCCTCCGCGAGCGGGGGCTCCGTCAGTCCGACATCGCCGCCCGGCTCGGCACGTCGCGCGCGAACGTCTCCAGCGTCGAGGCCAGCGCCCGCGACAACGTCGAGCGGGCCCGCGAGACGGTCGCGTTCGCGGAGGCGCTTTCCGCGCCGGTCCGCGTGGAGATCGAGGCCGGGACGGACCTGTACGACGCGCCGAAGCGGGTGTACGACGCCTGCGACGAGGCGGGCGTGAAGGTGAACCAGACCGCGCCGGACCTGATGAAGACGATCGGCGACCGCGCCGGCGACGCGGTTCACGGCCGTGAGGTCCGTAGCCGGCTGTTCGTCACCGTCGACGCGAACGGGCAGATACGCGTGCGTCGACCGTGATCGGCATCGGTCCCGGGCGGTGCAAGCAGCGCCGGTCCCGGCCCGTGAGACGGAGTCACTCCAGCCGCTCGGCGACTCCGACCAGCGTCGAGCCCGCCGTGACCGTCGACTCGCGGGCGATCGAGTAGACGATCCCGTCTCGGTCGGCCCTCGCCGTCTGGAGCGCCTCGAACGCCGTCGGGTCGTGAACGACGCCGAGCCGCTCTCCCTCGACCACCTCGTCGCCGACCGTCAGGTCCCGCTCCGGGGTGAACAGCCCCGACTGGGCGGCGTTCACGCGGCCGAGGTGGTTCCGCGCGACCGTCCCGTCCCACGGTTCGGGCTCGCCGGGCAGCAGTCCCTCGTGACGGAGGACGCCGAGCGTCCCGTGTACCCCGGCCTCGACCGCTCCGGGGACGATTTCGCGGCTGTGTGCGAGCTCCGGCGTGATCGTGGGGATCCCCTCTCGGGTGGCGGCGACGCGGAGCTTGCCGGCGAAGCCGCGCTCGCTCCACTCCGCGTCCGCGTCGTCGCCCGCCGCTTCCGCGAGCAGGAGGTCGGTCCCGAACGCCTCCGCGAGCGACCGACAGTTCTCGTCCCCGCGCATGTAGACGGTGTGCGTGAGCATCGCCGGCGATCCGGTGTGAAGGTCGACGATCGCGTCCGCCGCGCTCGCGAACGCCCAGAGCCGGGCCGCCATGCGCTCGTGGAGCGTCCCGTCGTCGTCGCCGGGCCAACACCGGTTCATGTTCGAGTGGGTCGCGTCGAGCGACTCCGGCGTGGTGTACGAGACGTGGTCGAAGGTGAGCGGATCGGCGACGGGGACCGTCACGAGCGCCCCCGCGAGGTCGGCGTCGACCGCCTCCTCGCCCCCGCCGGTCAGTCGTTCGTGGAGCCGCCGAAGGACCGCGGTGCCGTTCACCTCGCGGCCGTGCTGTGCGGCCTGCGAATAGATCACGGGACCGCCGTCGGCCGGTACGTCGAGCTCGGGCCCGTTCGGGCCGTCGACGAGGCTCCCCTCGCCGTAGACGTGAACGGTCGTCCGGATCGGGACGCCCGAGGGAAGCCGCGCGAGGACGAGTTCGCTGGCGTCGTGCATACCTGAGGATCGGTCCTGCGGGGCATATAGTTCGGGGGCGAACGGCTCGACCGAACTCCCCGTCGCGTCTTCCGACCGGACCGGTCGACCACGGACGCTAAGTCGGTGGGTCGCCGAGGGGGATTCGAGATGCGGGTCACGCTCCTCGGCACCGGCGACACGACGGGAACGCCCACCGTCGGCTGCGACTGCGACACCTGCGGCGCGGCGCGCGAGCGCGGGGTGTCGCGCTCGCGGTTCTCCGTCCACGTCGCCAACGAGCGCACCGGCGAGTCCCTCCTCGTCGACTTCAGCCCGGACTTCCGGAGCCAGTTCCTCGACAACGACGTCCCGCTGCCCGACGCCGGCATCGTGACGCACATCCACTTCGACCACCTCGACGGCCTCGGCAACGTCTACCGGCTGGTCGACGGGCTGCCCGTCCACGCGCCGAACGAGACCGACCCCGCCACCGACGAGAGCGTCGCGGGGACGATCCGCGACAAGTACGACTACCTGGAGGACCGGATCGGCGTCCACGCCCGCGCGCCGTTCGAGCCGTTCGAGACGTGCGGGTTCGAGGTCCGCTTCGTCCCCGTCGACCACCCGCCGCTGCTGTGTTACGGCGTCGTGGTCGAGGACCCGGAGACGGGCGCGAAGCTCTCGCTGACGGGCGACACGAGCTACGACGTCCCCGAGCGCTCCCGCGAGGCGCTCGCCGACGCCGACCTCCTGCTGGCCGACGCCATCGTCCCCGCGTCGCTCTGCGAGTACCACCCCATCGGCGGGCGACACGAGGGGCCCGACGGAGTCCCCCGCACGTTCGGCACGAAGCACATGACCCGCGAGGGGGCGCTCGCGCTCGCCGACGAGCTGGACGCCGACCGAACGCGGCTCGTCCACCTCGCGCACTACTACCCGCCCGACGAGGCGTTCGAGGAGCCGCTCGCGGTCGACGGCGAAGCGTACGAGCTATAGCGACCCGGTCGCACCGATCTTCCGCCTCCGAACGACCGCGAGCGCGCCGATCGACAGCAGTCCGAGCAGCGCGCCGGCGGCGAGCGTCGGGAACGCGAGCGGGTATCCCGCCCGGTCGAGGACGAGTCCGAAGACGACGGGCGAGATCACGGTCGTCGTGAACCCGACCAGCGACTGAACGGAGAGGGCCGTCCCGACGTGAGCGTCGTCGACGACCTCCGTCACCATCGTCGAAGTCGGTGCGCTGTCCATCGTTATCACGACGCCGTACGCGAGGACGATCGGGACGAGTGCGGCGATCGGAAGTTCACCGAGTAGGCCGAACACGAGGCTCAACGATGCGCTCGCGGCCAGTCCGATCGCGATCGTCCGTGGGCGTCCGATCCGGTCGCTGAGCCAGCCGCCGGTCAGGTTCCCGACGCTGCCGAGCGCGATCATCGAACCGACGACGAATCCCGGAAGCAGCGCCGACTCGGTGGCTGCGAACGCCGGTGCCGCCACGAGGAACGCCAAGAGCCAGTTTCGCGCACCGAACAGCTCCCAGTTGTGCCAGGCGTACACGCTGACCGTCAACAGGTACTCACGGTTCCACAGCACCGAGGGATCGAAGCCCCCGGCACCCTCGCCCGTCTGATCGGGATGATCGCGGGTCAAAGCGAGCAGGAACGGAGACACGAACAGCGCGCCGACGCTCGTGACCGCGACCGCGATCCGCCAGTTGATCGCATCGGCGATCGCCGTGGAGAACACGAACGAGAGCCCCGAGCCGAGCGAGAAGGCGCCGATGTAGAGCCCGAGCGCGCGGCCGCGCGCCGATTCGGGGAACCAGTCCGTGACGAACCGCATCCCCGGGACGTACACGCCGGCCATGAACAGGCCCGAGAGAAATCGGAGGATCGTCCCGACGAGGAATCCGTCCGCAATACCGGCGAACAGGAGACTCGGGACGCCGGCCCCCGCCGCGCCGACCGCGATTACCCACCGCGGTGAGTATCGGTCCGCCAGCCAGCCGGCGGGGACGATCGCCGCCAGGTAGCCCGCCTGAAACGCCCCGAAGATGATCCCGGCCTCGGTCCCCGAGAGTCCCCACTCGGCGACCACGGACGGCAGAACGGCCGAGTAGTTGAACCAGACGAGCACCGAAAAAAAGAGAGCCACCGCCGTCACGGCGAGCATCTGCTGGCGTTCACGCATCTCCCTGAGCGGTGTGTGACGGAGGTAATGGCTTTTTACATTCCAGCGAGGCCTCGACGCGTCTGCCGCCGCGGCGGGCGCCCGCACCGTTTTGTCTCGCTAGCACGTACCACGGTCGAGATGGGAGCGAGGGCCCGACTCCGTGACGCGCTCGACCGGCTGGAGCCGCCGCCGCGGGCAGTGGACTGGTCGCTGTTCGCGTTCGTGGCCGCGGAGGTCGCCACAGGGCTCGTCTCCTTCACCGTCGGCGTCCCGGAGGGGTGGCCGCTGTTCTGGCTCCACCGCGCGCTCGGGCTCGCGATTATCGCCCTGCTCGCGTGGAAGCTCGCGCGCGTCCGGCATCGGCTAACAGACCTGGGCCGGTGGCGACGGTCGACCGCGCTGTCGGTGTTGACGCTCGTCGCCGCCCTCGGCGCGCTCTCGACCGGGATCGTCTGGGTCCTCGGGCTCGACGTGCGGGTCTCCTACTGGACGCTGCTCTCGGTCCACGTCGGATTCGGACTGGTCCTCCTCCCGCTCGTGGCCGCGCACGCCGCGACCCGGTTCAGGCTCCCGCGGCGGGTCGACTTCGAGCGCCGCCGGACGGCGGTTCGGTACACCGTCCTGTTGACCGCCGGCGCGGCGACGTACCGGGTCCAACAGGGCGTCAGCGACCTCCTGGACACGGCCGGCGCGGACCGACGGTTCACCGGGTCACAGCCGCGCGAGGGCGAGGGGAACGGGGCGTTCCCGATCACCTCGTGGGTCGCCGACGACCCCGACCCGATCGACCGCGACGGCTACCGGCTGCGCGTCGACGGGCTCGTGAGCGACCCGTTCGAGCTCGGCGCCGACGAGCTCGACGCCGGCCATCGGACCGAGGCGCTGCTCGACTGCACCAGCGGCTGGTACACGGTGCAGGAGTGGGCCGGGATCCGCGTCGGCGACCTGCTCGACGCGGCCGGCGGGGTCGACCCCGGCGACGCGGACCGCGACCCCGCCTACGTCCGGTTCACGTCGGTTACGGGGTACCGCTGGAGTCTCCCAATCGAGGAGGCCGAAGACGCCCTCCTCGCGACCCGCGTGGGCGGCGAGCGACTGAGCCACGGGCACGGCGCGCCCGCACGGCTCGTCGCCCCCGATCGACGGGGGTTCCAGTGGGTGAAGTGGGTGACCCGCGTCGAGGTCCGGGCGGAGTACGACCTCGGCCAGTGGGTGGTGACGCTGGTGAGCGGGTTCGAGTAGTCCTCAAACGAGGTCGAGGTCGAGAACGTCACGCAGCCCATCAATATCGAAGTCGGCGTCGGACACGGCGAGTCGTTCGTTTCGGGTGACGGCGGTCCCCGCGATGAATGCGTCACGGGCCGCGAGCGGGTCACCTCGATCGCGGAGCGCGTTCTGAAGCGCCGCCGCCTCGCGAGCGACCACCGCCGACGTGTCGACTGTCCGTAGCCAGTCGAGAGCGTCGTCGACCGCGTCGAGATCCGTTGTCCCCGACCGAAACACCTCGCCTTGGTACACCTCGAACAGCAAGAGCGGCGGTGCGTTCGCCGGCTCGTCGGCGTGATCGTGTACGTACTCGACGGCCGCATCTCGTCCGGCGAGATAATCGATGAGAACGCTGCTGTCGTACACCGTCACTGCGAGTCGACTCCGCGTTTCATTTCCCGGCGTTTCTCTCGGGCACGCTCGGGCGCGTCGCTCCCGGCCCAGAGTCCGGCTCCGGATCGGATATCCTCGCGACGCTCGCGGAGCAGCCGCGTCAGCAGGTCGTCGAAGGTCTCGTCCTCTCCTTTCAGCGACGCAAGCGCAGCGTGCGTGTCCTCGTCGACACGGATGCTCTTGCTCATGTAGGCTCGTATACTATCCAGTATACAATACCGTTTCGCCGATCGGACTCATCGAGGACGCGTTTCGTCGCGAGCGGTTCTCGTCGTCGCGTCGCGGTCACTCGTACTCGCTGCCGACGACCTCGCGGATGCGCTCGGCGGTCACTGGACCGACGCCCTCGACCTCCAGCAGGTCGTCTTCGGGCGCGGTCATCACGGCCTCCACGGCACCGAAGTGTTCGAGGAGGGTCCGGGCCGTGACGGGGCCGATGTCGGCGATGGAGGAGACGACGTACTCCTGCTGTTCCGCGCGGGTCTTCGTCGTCTTCTCGCCGTGGACGCTCACCTCGCGGTCGCGCGTCTCCTGCTCTCGTTTGGCGATCGTCGCGAGCAGTTCCGTGGTGTCCGACTCCCCCTCGGTGCGGAGGACGCTGACGTCGAAGTCGACCGCGAGCGACGCGAGCGCGCCGCGGATCGCGTTGGGATCGATGTCGCGCTGGCCGTAGAGGTTCGTTCCCTCGACAATCATCACGGGACGAGCGTACGCCCGCGAGAGCTCGCCGACCTGCTCGAACATCGACCGGTCGGCGTCGAGCATCGAGTCGACGAAGTCGGCCGCGGACTTGCGCTCGACGGCGACGCGGTCCGAGAGCACGTAGTCGCCGACCGCGAGCGTCTCCAGCCGGGTGACGAGCCCGTCGCGCGTCGAGAGGTCCTTCGCGATGGAGGAGTCGAGCTCCCGCTGGTCGACGACGACCTCGACGCCCTCGTCGACGCCGGCGGTCGCGACGACGCCGGCGTCGCCCTCGCTCGCCTCAGCCTCGTCGTTCTCTTCATCTCCACCCTCTCGCGCCTCCGCGGCGAAGTCGGTGAGCCCGGCGTCGCCGTTCCGGTCTGCGTCGGTCGATTCGGCCTCCGCGTCGGTCGACGCCGCCTCCGTGTCTGTCCCGTCGCCCTCCGCCTCTGTCGATCCGGCGTCCGAGTCTCCGTCCGTGGCCGGGTCGGTCGTCGAAGGCGGTCCCGACGCACCGTCGTCGTCCCCGGAGGCGCCGGCGAACGCGTCGAGCCCGGCCTGTCCGTCGTCGCCGACGGTCTCCTCGATGTCGTCGGTGGCGGCCTTCAGCTCGGCGAGCTGGTCGGTCATCTTCTTCTCGCGCCGGCGAGAGATCCAGAAGAACGCCTCGTCGCGGGTGTCCTCGGCCATCAGGACGACCACCTTCCCCTCGGCCTGCCGGCCGGTTCGGCCCTTGCGCTGGATCGAGCGGATCGCGGTGGGAACGGGCTCGTAGAAGCAGACGAGGTCGACCTCGGGGACGTCGAGCCCCTCCTCGGCGACCGACGTGGAGACGAGCACCTCGAACTCGCCGTCCTTGAACTCCTGTAACGTCTGCTGCTGCTGTTTCTGGCTCATCCCGTCGGAGCCCTCCTTGTCGCCCTGCCCGACGAACTTGCGGACGTCGAAGCTCGTCGAGAGGAACTCCACGAGCGCCTCCGCGGTGTCGCGGGACTCGGTGAAGAGGATGGCGCGTTCGCCCTCGTTGATGCCGAGCGTCTCCGCGAGCAGGATGCGGGCCTTCGAGAACTTCGGGTGGAGCCCGTCGAACGCCTCGGCCTTCCGCATCGCCTCTCTCACCTTGGGGTCGGCCACCATCCGCTGGCTCGCCTTCGAGGCGCCCGACGAGCGCGCGGCCTCGCGCTGGCGCTCGAAGTAGCGCCGGACGGACTCGACCGACTGCGTCTCGACCAGCTCGGTCGCGCGCCGGAGCTTCATCACCTCGGCGTGGGTGGACATCCCCTTGTACCCGTCCGACCGGTCGTTGTCCATCATCTTCTTCAGCTTCCCACGCATCTCGTTGAGGTCGCGCTGGGAGAGGTCCGGGTTCGTCGTGTTGGTCACGCCCAGCGACTTGAGCTTCTCCAGCCGGTCGGTTATCACCTCGTTGAGAGCGTCGCGGATGTCGAGGACCTCGTCCGGGAGCGTGACCCGCTCCCACTGCACGTCGGTGTCGTGGGTGTACTCGTCGACGTCCGCGTCCTCCTCGGTCATCACCTCGACGTTCGCGAGCCCGAGGTTCTCACAGACCGTCTCGATCTCCTCCGTGTCGCCGCCCGGCGAGGCGGACATGCCGGTGACGAGCGGGTCGGCCGCGTCGGCGTGGTACCGCTCCGCGATGTAGACGTACGCGTAGTCGCCGGTCGCGCGGTGACACTCGTCGAAGGTGCAGTGGGTCACGTCGCGAAGCGAGATCCGATTGCCGACCAGGTCGTTCTCGACCACCTGCGGGGTCGCGATCACGATCCGGGCGTCGTTCCAGAGCGCGGCGCGGTCGTCCGGCTTGACGTCGCCGGTGAAGACGACGATCTCGTCGTCCGGGATCGAGAGCGCCTCGCGGTAGAACTCGGCGTGCTGCTGGACGAGGGGTTTGGTGGGGGCTAGAAAGAGGGCCTTCCCGCCGGCCTGGTAGAGGCGCTCGGCGGTGACCAACAGGCTGACGGTCGTCTTGCCGAGCCCGGTCGGGAGGCAGACGAGCGTGTGGTCGGCGGCCGCGGACTCCGCGAGCTGGAGCTGGTAGCGGCGCCGCTGGAGGAAGTCGTCGACGAGCAGGGGTCGGTCGATGCCGGCGGCCTCGGTCGCCATCGGCGGGCCTACGCCTCCTTCGGCCTAAAGGCTTCGCGAAGCGGGGTGAAAGTTATCGCTCTACGGAGCGCTCCTCTCGGAGCTCCTCGGGGACGTCTTCGTCGACCAGCTCCGCCCACTCGACGAGCCGGTCTCCGGATGGTGTTTGCGCGCTCATCAGGGGACGGATCTCAGTGATACGTATTAACAGTTACCCCGATTCTACATGATTTAACATCGATCCGACACCGATCGAAGCGCGGGGCCCACGTGGGTGAGGGGACGCCGCCGCGGGGCGGTCCGACCGCCCGCGACTCGCACCCCTTTTACCGCTCACGCGCCTCCGGCCGGCATGAGCAAACTCGACGAGTTCCTCGCCGGCGAGCGGCTCGACGACGTGGTCTTCTACGTGAGCGACGCGTCCCTCGACGACGACTCCCGACTCCGGAACGTCGGCACCGAGACCGACGGCGGCGTCCGGCTGATCCTCGACGGCGAGACCGGCCGATCGGCGTTCGAGGCCGGCACGGGGATGGGCGCGATGGAGTTCGCGAAGACGGCGATGGGCGCCGAGGGGACGATCGCCCGGGCCCTCGACGACGGAGAGTGCCCGTTCGCCGAGGAGACGCCCGACGACGACCACGACGTCCGGTTCGTGTTCGCGTTCGCGGAGGCGCAGAACGAGGAGGTCGGCGGGCTCTACGCAGAGGGCGACGTGGTCCACGCGTACGCCCACTGCACGTGCGGCGAGAGCTACTCACACAAGTGGATCGTCGGCGACCGCGACGGCGAGTGAGCCGATCGCGAACGGCCCGCTAGCGACCTACTCCTGCTCGGGCGCGTCGCCTTCCGGCACCGACCCCTCGACGAGCGACTGGTCGGCGTACTGCTCGCGAAGGTCTTTCTTCGAGAACTTCCCGGTGGCGGTCTTCGGCACCTCGTCGATGAACTCCACCGCGTCCGGCACCCACCACTTCGGGTACTCCTCGCGGAGTCCGGCCTCGATCTCGTCGACGAGCGCCTCGCGGTCGACGCCGTCGGCCGCGACGACGAACGCGACCGGGCGTTCCTGCCAGCGCTCGTGAGGGACGCCGATGACCGTCGCCTCGCTCACGCCGTCGTACGCCATGATCGCGTTCTCCAGCTCGACGCTGGAGATCCACTCCCCGCCCGACTTGATCACGTCCTTCGTGCGGTCGACGAGCTGGATGTACCCGTCCTCGTCGACGGTGACCACGTCGCCGGTCTTCAGCCACCCGTCGACGAAGTCCTCCTCGCTGGCGTCGGGACGGGCGAAGTACTCCTTCGTGACCCACGGGCCGCGGATCCGGAGCTCGCCGAACGCCTCGCCGTCCCACGGGATCTCTTCGCCGTCCTCGTCGATCACCTCGAACTCGAGTCCGGGGACGACGAGCCCCTGTTTCGACCGCTTGTCGACCTGCGTCTCGTAGTCGGCGTCGCGGAGGTCGTCGGTGAGATGGGAGACGGTGCCGATCGGCGACAGCTCGGTCATCCCCCACGCGTGGAGCACCTCGACCCCTCGGTCGTCGTACCACTCGATCAGCGACTGCGGGGCGGCCGCGCCGCCGACGATCACGGTATCGAGCGTCGAGAGGTCGACCTCGTTCCCCTCGGCGATGTGCTCGCGGAGGCCGAGCCACACCGTCGGCACGCCCGCGGAGATCGTCACGCCCTCCTCCTCGATCAGCGCCGCGAGGTCGGCCGGGTCCGGCGACGGTCCGGGATAGACGTGTTTCGCGCCCGCCGCGGTGGCGGTGAACGGCATCCCCCACGCGTTGACGTGAAACATGGGAACGACGGGCATGACCACGTCGGAGTCCTCCATCGGGATCCCCTGCGGCGTCTGCGAGGCCATCGTGTGGCTCCACAGCATCGACTGGGTGTACTCGACGCCCTTCGGTTTCCCCGTGGTCCCGGAGGTGTAACAGAGGCCGGCGGGCTGGTCGCTGTCGAGTTCGGGCCAGTCGTAGTCGGTGGACTGGTCCGCGATGAACTCCTCGTACGGCGCGGCGTCGAGCTCGTCGATCTCCGCGGAGCCCATCACGACGAAGTCGACGTCGGCGAACTCCTCGGCGCCCTCGGCCGCGGCGGCGAGCTTCCCCGCGAGCGACGGGTCGACGAAGACGATCTCGTCTTCGGCGTCGTCGACGATGTACCGGATGTGTTCGTCCGGCAGTAGGGGGTTGATCGTGTGGAGCTGCGCGCCCGTGTTCGGGACGCCGAAGTACGTCTCGAAGTGACGGGTGTGGTTCCAGCAGAACGTCGCTACCCTGTCGCCGCGCTCGATCCCGTGCTCGTCCAGCGCGTTGGCGAGTCGCGCCGTCCGGTCGGCGTACTCGGCGTACGTGTGTCGCGTCCGCCCCTCGTGGGTTCGAGAAACGATCTCCGTGTCGGGATACAGTCGTTCCGCGCGCCACAGGAACGGTCGAAGCGTCTGTGAGTGTCCACCGGGCATACCTCACACACCACGGAGCCGAGAACTATGAACATTGGCATGATTGATCGTGGGAAACGGGTGGCGCGCCGATCGCAACTCAGGGATAATTAAAGGAGTCCCCTACCCTCGAAACAGGCTCGCGTGGACCGGCGCGTGGTCCGACTCGGGGCGCGCGGACTCGTCCTCCTCGCCGCCGTCGTCGGAGACCGCCCGCCCCTCGACCCCCGCCGCGAGGAAGTCCCGGAGCGGCGGGCCGACGTGTTCGGGCTCGACGAGGAACGCGTCGTGGCCGTGGTCGGAGTCGATCACGTGGTGGGCGACGGGGACGTCGCGGTCGCGGAAGGCGGTCGCCAGCGACGCGGACTGCTCGACGGTGAAGTGCCAGTCGGCGGTGAAGCTCAGCAGGAGCGCCTCGCCCTCGAACGCCGCCACGGCGTCGGCGTCGGTGCCGTG
>NZ_JAWOBM010000018.1:0-61152 GCF_046498025.1 Halorubrum sp. | reverse complement strand
TCCACTCCTGTATCTTAGATGTGGTTATTGTGCCATGTATCTTCATGTTCATCTTTACTTCTTCAACACCTGCATAGCCAATAACATTATCTTGAATAATGTTTAGACTGTAGTCTTCGTTGCCACCATTCTTCATGTAAAAAGAAATAAACCCATTCTCATTATTATAGGGGTTAATCTTTTCCAACTTTATAACTCCGAATATAGATTTTTGTAGGATTCCCATTCTTTGAATTTTCCTTTACATGTTACTAAAATACTGTCAACGTGAACAAACATATTGCCATTGTATTCGGGTTGTCTCTTGTCTTTAAAGCGAATGATATCTGTTCCATGGCCTCGCTCTCGCTGTCGGCGTCGAGTCGGACCGTGAGGTCGCCGTCGGCCGCGCGGTCCATCGTCGCGCTGTAGTCGTCGGCCGTCGCCTCGAGGTGCTGGTTCAGCCATTCGACCTCCTCGCGGCGCTTCTCGACCTCCGCCTTCGCCTCCTCGACATCTTGGATCTCGGCTTTCTGCTCGGCGACGAGGTCGAGCTGGCGCTGCGCCTCCTCGCGCGACTTCTCGATGGAGTACCAGTTGACCATGAGCGCCAGCGCCAGCGCCGTGATGAACAGGGCGTGGATCCCGCCCCAGACGACCGGATTGGCGATCGCGGCCGGGTGGTTGTACACGAGGCTGGAGTCGATGAGGCTGAACGCGCCGTGACCGACCGCGACGTACCCCATTCCGACGGCGAACGGAAGCCAGTCCTCGTACAGCGCGAGGACGGCGACGAACACGAAGAAGTGGAGATGCGCTTCGATGTAGCCGCCGGAGAACTTCACCAGCGCCATCGACACCGTCATCGCGCTGAACGCCGCGAGCACCGTCCGCTGGCGGCGACCGAGCCGCGACCAGTTCGCCAGCGCGCCGGTACCGAGGATGATCGCGGTGAAGCCGCCGAGCATCCACGCCGGCGTCGCGGGAATCTCCGCGCCGGTGACGGAGTCGGTTCCGCTGTACAGACCCAACGCGATCAACAGCGGTACCTGTCCCGCGATCGCGATCAGGACGTTTCGGTGGCGGCCGCTCCACATCTCCTCGGGCATCGACGTGCCGTCCGGGACGTACCGGATGCTCTCACGGAGCGCGTGTCCTACTCCGGCCGATCCCGACGTGTCCGTCGCAGATCCGGTCGCTGGGTCGGTCATGGTGGCCGATCGTCGTACCAGCTATAAGAGTACGCTCTCTGAATATCACGACTGATACATCCGACTGACGCTCGAGCGGACGTGTGAGGCGATCCCCGTTCTCCCCGGAGAAAGGGGGAACTGCAGTGCGGTCCGTCGGACCGGACCGATGTCGGCACACCGGTTTCGAGGGCGGCTCCGAGGACGATCACGGGCGGAATCCCCGGCGAGCGACCGGTCTCATTGAACGCGATACAGTCACACAAAAAATACATTCTTGTTATTATGAAAATAATTTATGTAGTGTTACGGAGTACGCCGGGTTAAGGTGATGATACAACCATCATGTGGCTGAACCAGATACGTGACGTCGATAAAGACCTCCTTAACCAGCTCAGCGGCTTCACGGGAATGGGCTGGACCGCCTCGGTGCTGGGATATCTGAGCACCGTGATGGGTTACGGGAACGGTCTCGTGAGCAGACTCGTCGCCGAGCCGCAGTCGCTGCTGTACGTCGGCGGCAGCTTCTTTCTTCTCACGCTCGGACTCGACCGACTGCAGAGTAGAGCCGCGGGCGAGCGGAGCAGCGAGGAAGGCGGGGGCGAGTAACGCCCTGCGCTCGCCGACCTGAGGGCGGGGGAGGGAGACGCGCGCTCGGCGATCCGCACGCCGTCCGGGGCCAGGGGCCGACCGCGACGATCCCGTCCCGGTCGTCGCGGTTCCATCGGCCGAGCCGACGCGTTTTATACCTCTCCGGACCGCGGTACGGCCGTGACGCTCGATCCGATCCACGTCGAGAACATCGCGCGGCTCGCGTACGGGATCGCGAGCGACGTGGACACGACCGACCACGACGACCTCGCGGGGCGGGTGTGGCGCGACTGGCTCCCCGAGCTCCGCCGCGACGGCCGCGTCGTGATCGAGCCCGTCGGCGACCACGAGCGCCGGCTGGCCCCCGTCGACGACGCCGCCCTCGCCGAGCGCCCGTTCGAGACGGTTCACGGCCTCGACTCCGGCACGATCAACCCGACGACGTTCAAGAACGGACTCGTCGTCGACGTGGCGCACGCCGCGATGGCGAGCGACCCGACGGACCTGGCGCTCCACCGCGACCGCACCATCGTCGCGACCGTCCACGCCGGCGACTCCACCGCCGACTTCGACGACGACTGGCGGAAGCGCGACGACGGCCACACGCGCCAGCGCGTGCTCCACGCGCCGCGGGTGAACCGGTACGCGGAGGGGGTCGTCCACGCGCTCGCCCTCTACCTCGCCGAGGGGACCCACGCGCTCGACCACGCCGACGCGGTCGACGAGCTGCTCGTCCTCGACGGGCCGATCTACCCGAAGGAGCTGTTCACCTGGAACGACCGCAACCCCGAACTCGGCGCGCTCGCCCGCGAGGCGAAGCCCCGCGCGGTCGTCGAGAAGTACGTCCGGCTGGTCGAGCGGTTCGTGGAGCGCGACGTGCCGCTCGCCGGCTTCGTGAAGAACCCCTCCAGCGGCGCGATCGTCCGGGCGCTGGCCCGGAAGGGCGTCGAGCCGCCGTGGCCCGACGACACCGCGCTGTTCACGCGGCTGCTGGAGCGGCGGGAGGCGGGGAGTCGAGCGGGCGGAGCCGACGGCGGCGACGCGGCCGGCAGCGCCCGCGGCGACCGCCTCGACGACGCGCTCACGTTCACCACATGGTTCCACAGCCGCGGGGGGGCCGACGCGACGATGGCCGCCGACGGCGACGCGCTCGGGATCGACCGCGAGCTCGACCCCGAGCTGTACGAGCCCACGTTCACGATCGTGTACGACCCCCGGACCGACGTGACCTACAAGCTGGAGGCGCCGTACGCGTTCACCCGCGACGCGGAGACGCGCGACCGGCTCACCCGGCAGCTGCTCGCCGAGGTGGCGACGACTCGGGGACCGCCCGAGGCGGTCGCGAAGGCCGACGAGCTGGCGCGGATCGCCGCCACGGAGAAGGCCGCGCTCCGCCGGAAGTTCGAGGAGCGCTTCGACAGTGACCAGCAGTCGACCTACGACGACCTGCGGTGGGGCAAGGCGAGATTCTAACCACCCACCGACGCGGTCGGCGCGTGCCTGTGAGCGCCCGGCGGGCGCGAACAGCACGCGCGAGGGAGGTGGCGGGCCGGCGCGGGCGGAGCCGCGCCGGCCCGTCCGCCGAGGCTGGGGCGGCGTGAGGCTGCGGTCGCGGTGCGGGGCGGGACTCAAAGGGACAGTCGCGAGGACGAAGCCCGGCGACGCAAGTACCGCAGGGAGTGAGCAAAGCGAACTACCGAGGAACGCAGCGAGCCGCGCGAGTCGTCGCGACTGGGGCTTTGGAGGTGTTCAGCGTCGATCCGGCATCGACTATTTATAAGCGAGCGGCTTGGACTTCGGGAGCGGTCTCGTCAGCGTCACATACGTCTCACAGCGACTGCGCGAGCAACACCACGTAGATGACGGCGTTGTACACGCCGTGCGCGAGCCCGGGCACCAGCACGTTCCCCGTGCGCTCGTAGAGGACGCCGAGCACCGCGCCGAGCACGACGACGACGGCGACGTAAGCCCACTGCTCGCCCGCCGTCCCGGCAACCGAGGGGAGATGGACCAGCCCGAACGCGAGACTCGCGAGCAGGATCGCCGGCGCGGCGTCGAACGCGCGGCGGAGCCCGCCTTGCACGACCCCGCGGAACAGCGCCTCCTCGACCGGGCCGACGACCAGCAGCGACACGGCGACCATGACGAGGTAGTACGTCACCGGGTCGCCGTCGGGCACGACGGCCTGGTTCTGCCCGGTCGTGAGGCCGATCTCGCCCAAGACGAACAGCGCGCCGTACTGGAACGCGAACAGCGTCACGCCGCCGCCGAGGACGAGTCCGGCGTCCCGGAGCGTCGGTCGGGAGACGGGGACGAGCCCCCACTGGTCGGTGATCGCGAGGTACCCCACGACCGCGGCCAGGAACCCGCCGAACTGCAGCAGGGTTCGGAGCACCTGTAACCCGGTCGTTCCGTCCGCCACGAGGCCGAGCGAGACGGCGAACCCGGAGACGGGCGCGGTCACCGCGCTGGCGACGAACAGCGCGAGGACGACCGCGAACGCCGCGCTGGCGACGCGAAGGATCCGGTTCACCGGCTCGGACGGCGTCTCGCTCATCGTGGGCCGTACGGCTCGCGGCGGTTTATCAGCACCGGAAGGCGACGGGTTCGCGCCGGGACCCGCGTGCGGCCGCTCGTCGCGTCAGGACCCCTCGACCCGCAGTTCGCGCTTGTCGGCCACGGCGTCCGCCTCGGGGAAGTCGCCGCCGCCGAGGAGCCCGCGCGCCGCCTTCTTCCCCCACTCGACCGCCGGCTGGGTGAACGTCGAGACGCTCGCGAGCTCGCCGTACAGCACGCAGGCGGCCTCCATGGCGTACAGCAGTTCCCCCAGACTCCGCTCGTCGACGCGGTCGATCTCGACGCGCAGGTTCGGCACGCCCGCGGCCGCGAGGCTCGCCTCGGTCGCCTCGAACTCGGCGTCTAACAGCTCCCCGAGCGACGAGCCGCCGAGGTACGCGAGCCCGTCGAGGTCGGTCTCGGGGATCGGCGTCTCGGCGCGCTCGGTCGGGCGGATCAGCGAGACGAGCTTGTCCGGCGGGCCGGCGCGGTACAACTGGAGCTGGGAGTGCTGGTCGGTCGCGCCGAGCGCCCGCGCGGGGGTCTGGCCGAGCCCGTCCTTCCCGAGGCTCTCGGCCCACAGCTGCGCGAACCACTCCGCGAACGTCTCCAGCGACTCCGCGTACGGCATCACGGCGTTCGTGAGCGCGCCGCGTTCCGCGAGCGCGTACGTCGCCGCGCCGTAGGCGTACGCGGGCGACTCGAACAGCGACCCCGACAGGTCGGCCCTCCCGTCGCGGCCGCCCGCCAGCACGGCCTCGACGTCGTGGCCCTGCAGCGCCGGCACCGCGAGCCCGACCGTCGACAGCGCGGAGAAGCGCCCCGGCACCCCGTCCGGCACGTCCAGCGCGGGGAGGTCGTGGTCGTCGGCGAGCGCGCGGAGGTTCCCCTCCTCGCCGGTGGTCACGAGGGTGCGCTCGGCCCAGTCGACGCCCGCTTCCTCCATCGCCTCGCGGACGACGAGGAAGTTCGCGAGCGTCTCCGCGGTCGTCCCGGACTTCGAGACGACGTTGACGACGGTGTCTGCCAGCGGGAGCCCGTCGAGGAGCGCGTCGACCGCGTCGGGGTCGACGTTGTCGAGGAAGTACGCGTCAACGTCGCTCTCGAGGGCGTTCGCGAGCGTCGCCGCGCCCAGCGCGCTCCCGCCGATCCCGACCGTCAGGACGGCCTCGGGGCGGTCGAAACGGTCGGTCGCCGCCCGGATCGCGTCCGCGTCGGTCGTCTCGGGGAGGTTCAGGGCGGCGTAGCCGAACTCGTCGTCGGCCATGCCGGCGCCGATCCGGTCGTGCGCGTCCGCCACGCGCTCGTCGAGGCGCTCCAGCGTCTCGTCGGTGAGTCCGGGCGTCGTCTCCAGTGCGTTGCCGAGGTCGACGTTCATACCCCATCACGCGGGCGAGCGCGGCTTAAAACCGGCCGGTGTGCCGTCCGCGTCCGTCCGGCGCGGAGCGGCGTTCGCGACGGTCCGCTCAGTCGGCCGGGATCACCGACTCGCTGTCGTCGAGGGCTGGGCGACCGAACCAGTGGTCGAACGAGAGCGGGCCGGAGCCGAGCGTGAAGACGGCCGACGCCATTCCGAACAGCGCCACGTGGGCGAGGACGGGGTCGTCCGGGAGGCCGAACAGCGTCGTCGTGAACAGCACGAACGAGAGCGCGGCCGCGCCGCGGGTGAAGAACCCGGCGATCAGCGCGAGCCCCACGGCGATCTCGGTCATCCCGGCGCCGACGACCCACAGGCCGGGATCGACGGGGACGACAGACGTGAGGTCGTACTTCTCGACGACGAGCAGCGCCCTGCCGGGGTCGGCGAGCTTCTCGATCAGCCCGAGGTAGACGAACGTCACGCCCATCCCGACCCGGAGGACCGTCGGCACGTACCGACGCAGCGGGGCCGTCGACGCGTCGAGGAACGACTTCAGGTGGTGGACGGGGTCGATCCGGCCGTAGTACGACTCGGGCGTGCTCGCGACCGCGAGCAGCATGTCGTCGGCGCTCGGTCGGCCGCCCCCGAGGATCACGAGCGCGACCAACACCGGGACGTACTCCATCGCGAGGACGACGGCGGGGTCGACCGCGAGGAGGACCCACGCGAACGTCAGCAGCCCGACCGTCGCGGCGATCCGCGTCGCGAGCCCGAACAGGACGAAGAAGCCGAGGCCGATGAACAGTACCCGAAGGAACGGGCTCGCGCCGGGGTCGAACGCGAGCGTCGGCGCGAACAGGTACCCCTGGAAGCCGGCGCCCACGAGCGGGAGGCCGACGGCGAGCCGCAGCATCCACGGGACGAGGTCGCCGTAGCCGGCGAGCTTCTCGCGGAGGACGACGACGTCGACGATCGTGGGTCGGATCCAGAGGTAGACGGCGAGCCCGGCGACCCCGAGGAGGCCGGAGCCCGCGAACAGCGTCGCGTTGAACGGCTCCGATAAGACCTCGACGGTGAACGCCACCGCGTCGAGCGGGTCGCCCGAGTCCTCGGTGACGTAATCGACGTGGGCCGCGGCCGGTCGCGCGGCGAGCGTCGCGAACAGGGCGAACGCGGCGACGGCGACCGATCTGGAGCGAGCGGACATGCGTTTCCTACGAGCCGCACGCACCTAACGGTGTTTCCTCATGGACGTTCGGGAGCGACTCTGACGCGGCCGATATATCGAAAAACCCGTCGACCGGGGCGCGCTCCCCGCTGGTGGACGACGCCGCTCGGCTTCCGGCCGTGTATATAAAAGAGTGGGACGGAAATCTGTGGAGGAGGGAAGCTACGGCGCGCGGGCGACGACGCCGAACGTCTCCGTCCGCGTGGCCGCCGAGACGACCTCGAACCCCGCCGCCTCCAGCGCCGCGACCGCGTCGTCCGCGGTGAACCGCTCCTCGACCGGCGGACCCTGCTCGCCGGTGCCGTCGCCCGCCCAGTCGAACGTCACGACGAGGCCGCCCGACCGGACGACGCGCGCGAGCTCCGCCACCGCCGCGTCGCTCGCGAACTCGTGGTACGTCATCGTCGAGAAGGCGCCGTCGAGCTCGCCGTCCGCGAACGGGAGGTCGGCCACGTCGCTCGCGACGAGCTCGACGTTCTCCGGCGTCCCATTCTCGCGGTACCGGTCGTGCATCTCGGGCTGCACGTCGACGCCGTAGACGGTCTCGACGTGCGGCGCCACGTCGTCGGTATAAAAGCCGGTGCCGCTCCCGAGGTCGGCGGCGACCTCGACGCCGGCCTCGACGAGCGGGCCGACCAGTTCCTCTGCGGACACCCAGCGGTAGCGGTCGAGACGGTCCAGCCGCTCCGCCTCGGAGGCGTCGAACGTGTGGAAACCCATGCGCGGTCTTGGGCGTCGAGTGCTAAAACGCGTCCGGTCGGCGCCCCCGAGCGATCGGGGTCGCCCGCCGGGCGGCCGGGACCCGTCTCACCACTCCGCGTCGAGCGCGTCGACCAGCCGGTCGATCTCCGACTCGGTGGAGACGGCGTGGACGGAGGCGCGGATCCCGTTCGGGTGCGGCAGCGAGCGCACGACGATGTCCCGCTCCGCGAAGCGCTCGACGGTCGCCTCGGGGTCGTCGACGTCGATCGTGACGAGCCCGCTCTCGAACTCGCGGGGGCTCAGGAGCCGGTCGGCGGGGACGCCGTCCTTGAGCCGGTCGGTGAGCGACTCGATCCGCGACTCGATCCTGTCCAGCCCGACCGCATCGATCGCGTCGAGCGCCTCGACGAGGCCGACGTGGGCGGCCGCGGTCGTCGATCCGATCTCGAACCGCTTCGCGCCCGGCTTGAACTCGATCTCCGACGCGTTCGGGTCGTCGACGCTACGGTAGCCGACCGCACGGGGCGCGAGCCCGTCGGCGGCCCCGCGGTCGACGTAGAGGAAGCCGGCGCCCCACGGTCCGAGGACCCACTTGTGGCCCGCGGCGGCGACCGCGTCCGCCCCCCACGCCGAGACGTCCATCGGCCCCTGCCCGGGCGACTGGACGGCGTCGACGAGGGTGAACGCGCCGGCCTCGTTCGCGACCTTCACGAGCTCGGCGACGGGCAACCGCGTTCCGTGGGTCCACGTAATCGCGCTGAAGCAGACGAGGCGCGCGTCGGCGACCGCCTCGGCGTACTCGTCGCGGTCGACGCGACCGTCCTCGGTCTCCAGGACGCGGACCTCGATCCCCTCGCGTTCGAGTCGCTTCCACGGGAGGATCCCGGCCGGATGCTCCAGGTCGGTCCGGACGACGACGTCGCCCGGCTCCCAGTCGATCGCGCCGGCGATCCGGTTTATGCCGTCGGTCGTGCTCTCAGTGAGGGCGATCTCGTCGGGCTCGCTCCCGACGAACGCGGCGATCCGCTCGCGGACCGACTCGTACGTCTCGAAGGCGTGACCGTAGGGGTCGGTCGCTGCCGAGCCGTACTCGTGGTCGGCGATGAACGCCGACGCGGCCTCGACGACGTACTCCGGGCTCGGCCCGTGCGCGCCGAAGTTGAAGTACGCCGCGTCACCCAGCGCCGGCACGTCGGCGCGCAGCTCTCGCGGCGTCATCGCGTCCCAGTCGGACTCGAGGGACATTCAGGCCGCGTGCGCCGCGATCGCGTCGGTCAACGCGTCCTCGGTCTGCGCGCCGACCATGCGGTCGGCCAGCTCGCCGTCGGCGAACACGAGCAGCGTCGGGATGCCCTGCACGCCGTACTCGCCCGCGAGCGACTGATGGACGTCGACGTCGACCTTCACCACGGCGGCGTCGGTCTCCGCCGCGACCGCCTCCACGGCGGGCTCCATCATCCGGCACGGGCCGCACCAGTCGGCGTAGAAGTCGACGAGCACCACGTCGTACTCGGCGACGAGGTCGTCGAAGTCGTCGGGGTCGGACAGCTGGATCGGTTCCGCGGGAACGGACTCGGTCGAACTCATACGCACTCGTACGCCCCGGGCGCTGATAATAGTTTTGGGTATTTCATACAATACCGTGTGGGCGAGTGTCAGTGGCCCGCGTCCGATTCGAGCGGTCCGCTCGCCGACAGTCATTAAACGGTGAGGTCGCGTCGTTGGAAGCGATGACCGACGCGACGGAGACGGACGCGACCCAGACCGACGCGACGCCGGAGGACGCCCGACGACGGGCCCGGTCGAACCGGGCGCGGCTGCTCGCGACGCTGCGCGTGCAGTACCCGGACGCGCTCGCCGACCGCGGATACCGACTGCTCCACCCGGAGACGGGGGACCGCTACACCGGCGACCGACGACATCTGGTCGCCACCTGTCGGTCGATCGCAAACTTCGCGCTCGGCGCTCTCGCGGACGGCCCGGACTGGTGTCTCCCGGCCGCGGAACACGGCCTGACCTTCCTCCGCGAGGGTCACCGGAGCGACGGAGACGGCGGCTATGACCTCGTCGTCTCGGCGGACGGCGCTCCGGTCGATCGAACCCGGTCGGCGTACGGTCACGCGTTCGTCCTGCTGGCGTACGCACGCGCGACCCACGCCGGGGTCGACGGCGCCCGCGAGAGGCTCGCCGCGACCCACGCGCTGGTCGAGGAGCGGTTCCGCGACGACGCCGGACTGCTCCGGAGCGACTGCGACGAGGAGTGGACCGAACTGGAGCCGTACCGCGGACAGAACGCCAACATGCACGCCTGCGAGGCGTACCTCGCCGCCTACGAGGCGACGGACGAGGCGGCGTACCTCGACCGGGCGCGTCACCTCGCCGCGGCGATCGCGGTCGATCTGGCGGCCGAGACGGACGGGCTCCTCTGGGAGCACTACACTCCCGAGTGGGAGCACGACTTCGACTACAACGCGGACGAGCCCCGCCACCAGTTCCGGCCCCCGGGCTACCAGCCGGGCCACCACGTCGAGTGGGCGAAGCTCCTCGCGCTCCTCGACCGCTACGACGAGGGGGAGGAGCCCACGGAATCGGGCGACGGCGCCGGCCGCGACTGGTACGAGCGCGGACTGGAGCTGTTCGACGCCGCCGTCGACTACGGCTGGGCGGAGAACGGGTTCGTGTACACCCACGCGGCCGACGGCGCCCCGCTCGTCGAGGACCGGTACGGCTGGGCGCTCGCGGAGGCGATCGGGGCCGCCGCGGCGCTCGCCGAGCGAGCGGCGGCGCGCGGCGACGCGGACGCGGCCGCGCGGCTCCGGCGCTGGCACCGGCGGTTCCTCGTCAGAACGGACCTGTTCCGCGGGCCGGCGGGGGTCTGGTACGAGAAGCGGCTTCCCTCGGATGCAGAGGGAGACCTCGTCGCGCCGGAGCCGCCGGGCGTCGAGCCCGACTACCACCCCGCCGGCGCGTTCTTCGAGAGCTGGCGGTCGGCACGTCGGAACGCGTGACGGCGCCGGTCGGGCGCCGGAGCGTTCACCGCGCCCGAGGGGCGTCAGCGCGCGGCCGACCGCTCGTCGACAGCCGTTACACGGAGGGCGCGACGTCCCGGCGCTCTCGGATCGCGAGCGCGCCGTGGTAGAGGATGACGACGCAGACCAGAAGCGCCGAGCCGATCAGCAGGACGAAGCTGACCCGGTCGAGGACCGGCATCGAGAGCCACGCCGAGACCTCCCCGAGCGCGACGGCGAGACTCGCTATCAGGAGCATGAGCCCGAAGTAGATCGTCACGTCGTCCTCGTCGACGTACGCGGTCGCGCCGGAGCCGATCCGGGCGCCGAGCGCGCTGCCGAGCAGCAGCGCGGTGACGATCCCGACGTCGATGACGCCCGCCCGGCCGTAGGTGAACGCGCCGACGGCCCCGGACATCAGTCCGCCGAACAGGCTGGTTCCGACCGCCGCGGCCAGCGGGGTCCCGATCACGTAGTAGATCGCCGGCATCCGGACGAACCCGCCGCCGACGCCGAGGAACCCGGAGATCAGGCCGACGCCGCCGCCGACCCCGGAGATGGTCCACAGCGACGCCTTGCTCCCGTCCGCGAGCGTCATCATCGGCGGGATGTCGTACGACTTGATCTTTCGGGCGATCTCGGGGACGTCGTCGTCGGGAGCGTCGTCGTCGGCCTCGTCTTCCGCCTCCGTCTCGTCGCCCATCGCGCTCCGGGTAAACAGGATCCCGATGGCCGCCAGCAGGAGGACGTAGGCGACGCCGACGACGACGCTCGCGATGCCGAGCACCTCCAGGCCGAACACGAGTCGGCTTCCGAGCTCGATGCCGAGGGTGATCCCGACGAACATCAGCGCGCCGAGCCGGTAGTCCACCTGCCCGGCGTCGTGGTGTTTCAGCGTCGCGATCACGGCGGTCCCGAACACGAACGCCATCGTGCTGCCGATGGCGACCGGCGCGGGGTACCCGAGGATCAACAGCGCGGGCGTGACGAGGAACGCTCCGCCCATCCCGAAGAAGCCGAAGAACACCCCGACCATGAACCCGAAGACGACGAACAGCGCGAAGACCTCCGCGCTCAGCCCTAGTAGTTCCAACATCTATATCTGTTGTATCCGTTTGAAAACGGCCGGTGCCAACACGTCCTCGAGTATCCCGTAGACGGCGTACAGCAGCACCGCTTCGACGAGGACGAGCCCGATCACGACGAGCGCCGCGACGGTCGGGGACGCGCCGGGGAGCAGCTCCGTGCCCGTCATCGACTCCTCCCTCCGACTCCGGCGTCCGCGTTCGACGGTCGCGTCGGGTACGTCTCTGTCATATACCAGTCCGTAGCGCGCCTGTGCTGATAATAGTTTTGGGATTAACGCACAATACTATATCCGCATGACGGACCGAACACTGTCCATAACTTATGAATGAGTTATTGACTCGATGACCCCGTTCGCTTCCGAACGGACCATCGACCGAGCAGTCCGGCGGTCTCGGCCGCGAATCTCTCGCCGATCGCACCGGATCTCAGAACGGCGGTCGGTTCGCCGACCGATCGGCCCGGATCGCTCCCGACGCGTGTGTCATGTATTGTCACTCAGTACCACGACCAGTGGACCGAGCCGCGACCGGGGCGAACGGGGGACGACGGACTACTTGCCCGACTCCATGTCCGCGTATCGGTCCGGGAGGTACGGTGTCAGCATCGCCGGGACCAGCGGGATCAGGAGGGCGGCGAGCTCCGCGAGGTGCCGGCGGAGGACGGTGTACACGGCGGCGACGAGCAGCGTCCCGCCCACGATCAGCTGGAGCGGCCCGTCGAGGAGGTAGAGGAGCGGGAGCGACAGCCCGACGGAGAGCGCGAGGTCCTCGGCGGCGCCGTCGTACCGAACCCCGCGGCGCGGCGCGATCCAGCGCTTCTGGTAGTGGTCGTACACCGCGCGGTCGGAGTTCCCCTCCCAGGGCCGCAGCTCCAGGCCGCCGCCGTGCATGTCCGAGACGCTGTGGAGCGCCGCCCCGAGGAAGAACAGGGCCGCGGCGACCGTGAGCGCAGACGGAGCCGCCAAGGCGACCATTAGGAAGACGCCGGCGAGCGCGGAGTAGTAGACGGGGTAGTGGAGGGTCTTCCGGTGACCGACGTACATGTCGAGGTCTGGGAAGAGCCCGCCGAGGAAGCCCGCGACGAACCCCACGGTCGCCAGCTCCGGCGCTACGCGCACGAGCGGCGCGGCGAGCAGCATTCCGGCGAGCACGTGGGTCGGGAGCATCATCGTGGCGGAATGAAAGCGACAGAAACATTTGAACGTGTCGGCCGGCGTGGCGCCGATCGATCGTTCGAGCCGCCCGATTCGACCGAGGGGGCGCGAACCCCCCGCGATCCCCCGGCTCAGATGTCTCGGCGCTCGAACAGCGCCTGCGAGAGGATGATCAGGCCGACGAACGCGACGAGCAGGATGGCCGAGTCGATCAGCTCGTAGGAACCGTCTATCAGGATCGGCGTCGGCTCGTAGTACTGCGTCGGGCTCAGGTACTGTATCCAGTCGTAGGCGTCGGCGCCGCCGACGACGGACTCGACGAGATACAGGAGGAACACGACGCCCGCGGCGCCCCGTTCGGCGATCGCGGCGCGGTCGACGGCGACCGAGAACACGAGGCCGATCCCCGCACAGACGAGGAGAAACGGGACCGACAGCAGGTGCGCGAGGAACAGGTGATCGAGCGGGAGCGTCTCCCCGACGGCGACGACGAACAGGTAGATGATTGGACCGCCGAGCGCGTTGACGGCGATTATGGGGACGAGCAGCGCGGCGAACTTCTCGACGAGCAGCCGGGACCGCGTGACGGGAAACGACAGGAGGAGGTCCATTCGCTCCGTCTCGATGTCGCGCGCGACGGTGCCGCCGGCGACGTACGCGAAGTACAGGCCCAACCCGAGGAGCCAGACGAAGTTGAACACCTGCGCGCCGAGAAACCCCTCGATCGTGGACAGGTTTTCGATGCCGAACGCCTCCACCATCGCCGGGGGCAGGTCCTGGAGGACGTCCTCGTAGTCGACGCCCTCCAGGACGGAGAAGTACCAGATGATGAACCCGGCGTACGCCCCGACGCCGGCCGTGAGGATCGCGGCGCCGCGGAGCCGCCGCCTTCCCTCGTACCGAACCGTTTCAAGCATTCGTCGCCCCCGCAGCGTCTCCCTCTTCCGTCGACCCGCCGCTCTCCTCCGCCGACGAGCCGCTCTCCTCCGCCGACGAGCCGCTTCCTTCCCCTGTCTCCGTTCGTCCGTCTCCCTCCTCCGCTCGCCTGTCCCCCTCTTCGCTCCCGTAGTAGTGCGCGAACACGTCCTCGATCGGGGGCTCGCCGACCTCCACGTCGCGCACGTCGTGAGTCGCGAGTTCGCGGAGAAGCGCGTTGACGTCGCCGGCGTAGATGAACTGGACGCCCGCGGCGAACCGGTCGGGGTCGACGACGCCCTCGAGGTCGGCTATCGCCGCGACCGCCGAATCGTCCGCGTGAACGCGCACGTGTTTCCCGCTCCGGTGGAGCAGCGCCTCGACGTCCTCGAGCTCGACGAGCGACCCCGCGCGCAGGATGCCGACACGGTCGCAGACGCGTCGGACCTCGCTCAGCACGTGCGAGGAAAAGAACACGGTCGTGCCGCGGTCGCGCTCGTCCCGGACGAACTCGTTGAACGCCTCCTGTTTGAGCGGGTCGAGCCCGGCGGTGGGCTCGTCCATGATCACGAGGTCGGGGTCGTGCATGAACGCTTGCACCAGTCCGAGCATCCGCTTGTTCCCGCTCGAGTACTCCCGTATCGGCCGCTCGACCGGCGGAGTGAAAAGCTCCAACAGCTCCTCGCGGCGACGCTCGCCCTTCATCGCGCCGTGGTAGTCAAGCACCGCCTCGCCGGTCGCCTCCCCGTCGAACCCGAGAGTCGCCGGGAGGTACCCGATCCGGCGCTTCGCCTGGGTCAGCGCGGCCTCGTCGCGGATGTCGGCGCCGAGCACTCTCGCCGTCCCCGAAGTGGGCTTCAACAGCCCGAGCAGCAGTCGTATCGTCGTCGACTTCCCCGCTCCGTTGGGGCCGAGGAAGCCGAACACCTCCCCCTCGTTCACGGCGAACGACACGGCGTCGTTCGCGACCACGCTCCCGAAGTCCTTCGTGAGGTCCTCGACGACGAGGGGGCGGTCGGGGTCACCGGACATAGAACCACCACGCGCCGGCGACGACGAGGATAAGCAGGACGATCAACACGCCGGCCTCGATGGGGACCTCGCCGCCGGACGACTCGACGACCGAGGCGGCGACCGTCGCCGTGTCGCCGGTGACGCGGACGCCGCCGGAATCGGTGTAGGCGACCTCGACGGTCGCCGGGTACCGGCTCACCGGCGCGTCGCCGTCGACCGTGAGGTCGAACGCGACCCGTCCCGTCTCTCCGGGCGCCAGCGACGGGATCACGGTCGTTCGGAACTCGCTCTCCAGGGGCGGGTCGACGGTGAGGCGCAGTTCGACGTCGCGCAGTTCGACGTCGCGGCGGTTCGTCACGTCGAGCCGCAACACCCCGTCCTCGCCGGCCGCGAACTCCGAGTCGACCGGGGACACCGTCACCGCGTCCCGGCGTTCGGCCACGGGCACGCGCACCGTCTCGCGGGTCGTCCGTTCGGTGTCGGCGGCGCTCCGGTAGCTCGTCGAGAAGGCCACCTGCTGGGGGACCGAGTCGGCGTCCGCCGGGACCTCGCCGCGGAACCGGAAGGCGGCGCTCTCGCCGGCGGCGAGGTCGCCGACGGCGTACCGGGGACTGCGAGGGGCGAACGCCCCGTCGTCGACCGCGAGCACGACCCCCCGAACGTCGGCCGGTCCGTCGTTGCGGATCGTCCCGCTGACGGTTCCGTTCTCGCCGACGCGGAGCGTGGAATCGTCGACCTCGACCGAGAGGGACTGCTCCGCGCGCGGTCGGAGGCCGACCGGGATCCCCTCCTGAGCGTCACGGATGCCGTCGACGCCGGTGTATCGCACGGTGCCGGTGAGGTCGAACGACTCCGCCGCGGCGTCCTCCCGGACGCTCGCCGGGAACCTGACCGTCGCGTTCTCGCCGGGGTCCAGCCGGTCGATCCGGGCGGTGTTCCGGTCCGTCTCGCCGAGCGCGAGGTCGGGACCGTTCGCGGCGAGCTCGACCGAGAGGTCGCGGGCGGGCTCCCCCCCGACGTTGGTCACGTTGGCGACGAGCGTTCCGGAATCGCCGACCTGCACGTCCGAGTCGACCGTCCGCATCGCGAACCGCGGCGCGTCGTCGACGGTCACCGAGACCGACTCGGTCTGCGTTCGCGTCCGGTCCTGGACGACCCCGCTCCGCGGCGCCGAGAGGAAGGTGTGCGAGTACCGGAGCCGCACGTCGAGCGAGTACCGTCCCGGCTCCGCGTCGGCCGGGGCCCTGACCGAGACTGGCACCTCCCGGACCTCCCCCTCGCCGATCGACCCGACGGCGAACCGCCCCGTCTCGACGACGAGCGGCGAGTCGTCGTTTCGAACTGAGACCACGACGCTTCGCGCGGTCGTGACGGTGGCTCTCCGGGCGTCCGACCCCGCCTGCACGTCGCCGTCGTTCGCGATCTGCACCGTGAGGTCGGTCGTCGTCCCCGGCGACACCGTCGAATCCGGGACGTACACGTCCAACTCGGGCTCGCCGCGCACGAACGGCGGCTCCTCTTGGGCGACGGCGAGCCCCGTGAACGCCCCGACGAGGAGGGCGACGACGGCGATGCCGGCGAGGATCGGGAGCGACGGTCGGGACATTCACCTCACCGGCCCGGTGGCCGCGGTGCGTCTATCGGCCGATCGAACCGGTCTCGCTCGACAGTGACGCACGAGTGTCATGTCTCTCTTTCTACCCGCCGATCGTATATGTTTACGTGTGGATACACGTCCGGTCCGATTGAGCCCGTACGGGACGCTTATTTCCGTGGAACCGAGTGTGGACGTATGCTCATGACGCCGGGACCGACCGCGGTCCCCGCCCCCGTCCGCGACGCGATGAGCCGCGAGCTGATCAACCCCGACGTGGACCCCGAGTTCCGCCGGATATACGACCGGCTCACCGACCGGCTGGAGACCGTGTACGGGGTCGAGTCGCGTGGAACGGGTGAGGGGGCCGGTTCGGCCGACGCGCCGGGCCACGACGTCGTCGTCCCCGGCGGCGAGGGAATTCTCGGGTTGGAGGCCGCGATCGCCTCGCTCGTCGAACCGGGCACCGAGGTGCTCTGCCTGTCGAACGGGCTCTACGGCGACGGGTTCGCCGACTTCGTCGAGTCGTACGGGGGCGAGGCGACCTTGGTCTCGACCGCCTACGACGAGCCGCTCCCGCTCGCGGAGCTGGAGTCGGTCCTCGCCGCCGGTGACTTCGAGGTCGCGACGATGGTCCACTGCGAGACGCCGACGGGGACGCTGAACGACCTCGGGCCCGCGCTGGACCTGCTGGCGGGAGCCGACGGGGAGATCGTCACCGTCGTCGACGCCGTCTCCTCGCTCGGCGGGGTGGAGGTCCCCACCGGGCAGATCGACGTGTGTCTGGGCGCGTCCCAGAAGTGTTTCAGCGCGCCGCCGGGGCTCGCCACGGCCGCGATCAGCGAGCGCGCGTGGGCGGCGATGGAGGACAGAGACCCGCACTCGCTGTACACGAACTTCCTGCCGTGGCGGGACACCTCGGAGGGGTTCCCGTACACACACCTCACCACCGAGGTGGTCGCGCTCGACGCGGCGCTCGGCCTGTGGCTGGAGGAGGGGCTCGACGCGGTCCGAGAGCGACACCGGTCGGCCGCGGCGCGGTGTCGCGAGCGCGGCGCGGAACTGGGGCTGGAGCCGTATCCGGACCCCGAGCGCAGCTCGCCGACGGTGACCGCGTTCGAGGTCCCCGGGCGGGCCGAGGAACTACAGGAGCGACTGCGCGAGGAGCGCGACGTGCTCGTCGCGACGGGGCTCGGGGAGTTGGCCGGGGACATCCTGCGCGTCGGACACATGGGCCACAACGCGCGGATCGAGCGCGTGGACGAGACGATGGACGCGCTGGCGGCGGTGCTCACAGAGTAGTGCGGGGGGTAGCGGAGGGCGATTCGCGGGCGTCGGTCGGACCGATCCGCCGGCGACCGGGACCGAGAGACGCCGACCGTCGAGGGCCTCCCCCGAAGTCGACGGACCCGCTCAGTCGGACTCGACGGGGAACCCGCTCTCTTCGAGGTGAGCGAGGGCCGCGTCGAACGCCTCGCCGACCGTCTCGAAGCTGCCCTTGTGCTCCCACTCTCCGTCCGGTGACGCGGTGTACACGTCGAAGTCGCCGCCACGGTACTCGTGGGACTCGACGTACAGTTCCTCCTCGACGGCGCCGTCGTCGAGGAGCAGCCAGACGCCCAGTTCCTTCCCGCCCTCCAGGTCGCGTCGTCTCCGCCAGTGCATGGGCGATCGTTGTCCGTCGACCGCCTAAACGCTGACCCCGCCCGAACGGAGCGCTGGCCGTCGAGGATCCCGACGACGCCGCCCGTCTCCGACCGTCGCGGGCGGCGGTCCGCCCCGACGCCCGCGGTTCCGGCTCCGCAACGTCCTTGCGTCCGCCCGTTCACGTGCCGGTATGAACCACCGCACGCTCGGAGCCGTCGGCGCGGTCAGCGAGGTCGGCTACGGCTCGTGGCAGATCGGGAGCGACTGGGGCGACGTGAGCGAGTCCGAGGCCGTCGCGGCCGTCGAGACCGCCCGCGACGCCGGGATCGACTTCTTCGATACGGCCGACGTGTACGGCGACGGCCGCTCGGAACAGATCCTGGGCGACGTCCTCGAAGACGACATCGCCCGCGGGGACGTGACCGTCGCGACGAAGGCCGGCCGGCGGCTCGACCCCCACGTCGCCGACGGCTACACCGAGGCGAACCTCCGCCGGTTCGTGGACCGCTCGCGTGAGAACCTCGGCGTCGAGACGCTGGACTTGGTCCAGCTCCACTGTCCCCCGACCGATGTCTACTACCGACCGGAGACGTTCGACGCGCTCGCGACGCTCGCGGACGAAGGACGGATCGCGAGCTACGGCGTCAGCGTCGAGCGCGTCGAGGAGGGGCTCAAGGCGGTCGCGTACCCCGGCGTCGAGACGGTCCAGATGATCTTCAACCCCTTCCGACAGCGCCCGGCCGAGCTGTTCCTCGACGAGGCCGCCGCCCGCGACGTGGGCGTGATCTGCCGGGTGCCGCTCGCCTCCGGCCTGCTGACCGGCGCGCTCTCGCGCGACGACGAGTTCCCGGAGAACGACCACCGCAACTACAACCGCGATGGCGACGCCTTCGATGTGGGCGAGACGTTCGCGGGCGTTCCCTACGAGGTCGGCCTCGACGCGGCCGACGCGCTCGCGGACCGCGTCGACGTCGTCGCCGACGATCCGACGGACCCGACCGGCGACGACCTGTCGCTCGCGGAGTTCTCGCTCCGCTGGATCCTCGATCACGAGGCCGTTTCGACCGTGATTCCGGGATCGACGACGCCCGGGCATATCCGGTCGAACGCGGCCGTCAGCGACCGTCCGTCGCTCGACGACGCCGCTCGCGAGGCGGCCCGCGAGGTGTACGACGAGTACGTCCGCGAGCACGTCCACCACCGCTGGTGACCGAGCACGTCCACCGCTGGTGACCGGTCCGGACGAGGTCGGCCGTCTCCCGGGCCGGTCGGGTCGAACAGACTCGTGACCGACGGTCCTCACCCTTTATTATTCGACCGGCGCGTATCGGTTTCCATGCAAACGATCGAGCGCGGGTCGGCCGGCTCGGCTCGCGTCGCGATTGTCGGCGGGATCCACGGCGACGAGCCCGCCGGCGAGCGGATCGTCAGTCGCCTCGCCGACGAGCTCGACGAGAGCGCCTCGGGGAGCGGCGGCGTTCGGCTGATCATCGCCAACGAGCGGGCGCTGGCGGCGGAGACGCGCTACACGGACGCGGACCTGAACCGCGTCTTCCCGGGCGACCCCGACAGCGACGAGTACGAACGGGCGCTCGCGCCGCGCCTCGCGGCCGAGCTGGAGGGGATGGACGCGGTGCTCGCGCTTCACACCTCGCACAGCGCGCCGCCGCCCTTCGCGATCTACAGCGACCTGACCGAGTCGGTGCGCCGCACCGTGACCGGGATGCCGGTGGAGTACGTCGTCGACTCCAGTCGCCTGCGGTCGACGACGCTCGACTCCGTCGTCCCGCACACCGTCTCGATCGAGGTCGGCAGACAGGGGAGCGAGGAGGCGGTCGAGTTCGGCTACGAGGCCTGTCTGGCGTTCCTCCGGGCACACGGCGCGCTCGACGACGAGCCGCCGACGTTCACCGAGAAGACGGTCGTCGCGGGCGACGAGGAGGTGCCGAAAGGCGGCGGCGTCCCGCACGTCTACTTCGCGAACTTCGAGGAGATCCCGCGCGGCGCGGTGTTCGCCGAGGACGACGTGTACACCCACCGCGTCGACGAGGACGGCGTCGTCCCCATCCTCGCGAGCGAGCACGGCTACGAGGAGATATTCGGGATCTACGGCCGCGTGCAGGGGATCTTGGAGCCGCCGGCGGACGGGACGACGGCGAGGGGAGAGACGGCGGACGAGCTCGCGACGGATGAGTCTGGGGGAGAGGAAACGGCGGAGTAGCCCGCGCTCACTTCGCGGTCGGCGTGACGTCGCCGACGGCGTCCATCACCTGCATCGCGGCGCTGGCGGCCAGCCCGCGGGCGACCTCGTCGGTGTCGGCGTCGGCGATCCCGGCCTCCAGCTCGTCCGGATCCGGCGTGAAGCCGGCCGAGACGGGGTGTCCCGCCGGCGGGTTGACGGCGACGGTCGCCTGCGGCCCGTTCGCGCCGACAGACAGCTCCGAGCCGACGACGTAGCTGTTCGGGAGATACGACTCGGTTCGCGAGACGATTCCAGCGACCGCGCGCCGGAGGCGCCGTTCCTGGTCCGGAGAGAGGTCGACGGACGCGGGCTCGCCCGCGTTCGTCACACCCGGTGCCCCGGCGTACGGGTTGTTGCCGTTCATCGAAGACACGCCAGATACGCGGAGCCGGTTCAAAAAGGCGTCGGCGGGGGCGATCCGGGTCGAGTCCGGTTGACGGCGGCCGCGTCTCCGGGGCGACGGTTGTCTGCAGAGACGGGTCCCGCTCGCTACAGGATCGGTTTCGACTCGCCGTACGCGGCGATCACGACCGCCGTCGTGTACCGCTCCGGGGCCGAGGCGGCGGTCTCCACGCGGACATCGCGGTTCGGCAGGTCCCAGTCGCGTAGCTCCGCGCCGGCGTCCAACCCGGTCTCGATGCGCTCGCGGACGTCGTCCGGGTCCTCGCCCGTCACCTCGTAGAAGAGACCGGGTCCGGGCCCGGTCGCCCAGCCCAGTCCGGCGGCCACGTCGGGGTGGCGTCGGGGGGCGCGCTTCGACTCCGCGTCCTCCGCGCCGGCGCGGCCGCCCTCGCGGAAGTCCACCTCGTCGTCCGGGCCGACGGTGCGGCGCGCCTCGACCACGGTGAGCCGGTTCCCGGCGGGACCGAGGTCGGGCACCGTTTCGACCGCCTCGACGGTCGCCTCGGCGGGGACCACGGAGGAGACCGCGACGAGGTTGTAGTTGTGGAGGTTCGCGTCCGCGAGCGCCGCGTCGTAGGAGGCCATCGCCGTGTCGGCGACGCCGACGCCGCCGGCGACGTGGATGGTGTTCATTACGACCAGATCGGCGGCCCCCGCGCTAAGGGGTTACGAAGCGGTCCTGTTCGAGACATCGGCCGAGGCAGGCTATTGAGAACTAATCGTGGTGGCGCGCGCCACCGAGCGGCCGCCAGAGGCGGGCGCGAGGTGCGCGTGCGAGGGAGTCGCTCGCCGTAGGCGAGCGACGAGGTTGGGGAGGCGTGAGGTGCGGTCGCTGTGTGGGGCGGGACTCAAAGGGGCAGGCGCGAGGGCGAAGCCCACCGACGTAAGCATCGCAGCGAGTGAGCGGAGCGAACGAGCGAGGAGCGCAACGAGGTGCGCGAGCCCTCGCGGCTGGGGCTTTGGAGATGTTCACCGTCGTTCTGCGGTCAACTATTTATACACGAGCCGCTGGGACGGCAGAGGGCCCAGAGACTGGCCAGCGAATATAAATAGGCGACTACGAGTCCGAAGAAGCTCACGGCCGATCCGGTGTCAGAACCCCTCGACCGCCCGAACGCGACTGCCGACCAGTACCGTTAGTACTGGTAGTTGATGACCTGCTCTTCGGTCTGTTCCGCGTCCTGGAGCTTCTCGCGGGCCACCTCGAAGTCGGCCTGCGTGACCTCGGTGCGCCCGTCGCGGATCGCGAACATCCCGGCCTCGGTCGCCAGCGAGGCGATGTCGGCCCCGCTGTACCCGTCCAAGTCCGCGGCGACCTCCGAGACGTCGGTCCCCTCGGCGACGTTCATCTCCTCCGTGTGGATCTCGAGGATGCGAGCGCGCCCCTCGGTGTCGGGCTCGGGCACCTCGATGAGGCGGTCGAACCGACCCGGGCGCAGGATCGCCTCGTCGAGCATGTCGAAGCGGTTGGTGGCGGCCATGATCCGCACCTCGCCGCGGTCGTCGAAGCCGTCCATCTCGGAGAGCAGCTGCATCATCGTCCGCTGGACCTCGGCGTCGCCGGAGGTCTTCGAGTCGGTTCGCTTCGAGGCGACGGCGTCGATCTCGTCGATGAAGATGACGGCGGGCTCGCGCTCGCCGGCAAGCTCGAACAGGTCGCGGACGAGCCGCGATCCCTCGCCGATGAACTTCCGGACGAGCTCGGAGCCGGCCATCTTGATGAACGTCGCGTCGGACTCGTTGGCGACGGCCTTCGCGAGCATCGTCTTCCCCGTGCCCGGCGGGCCGTGGAGCAGGACGCCGCTCGGCGGTTCGACGCCGACGGCCTCGAACTGCTCGGGGTTCTCTAAGGGGTCCTCGACGGCCTCGCGCACCTCGCGGATCTGCTCGTCGATGCCGCCGATGTCGGCGTACTCGACGTCCGGGGACTCCGTGACTTCCATCGCCTGCGCCCGGGAGTCGGTCTCATCGTCGAGCACCTGCTGGACCGCGAAGGAGTCGTTGATCGCGACGCGGTCGCCCGGCCGGAGGTCCTCGTCGAGCCGAGCAGACGCCTGCGTCAGCACCTCCTGATTGTTGCCGTGCTGCTTGATGACGACGCCGTCGTCGGTGATCTCCTCGACCGACGCGATGTACAGCGAGGACGTCTTCAACACCTCGTTCTCGCGTTTCAGTTCGTCGACGTCGGTCTTCAGCTCGCCGCGGCGACCCTGCGCGTCGTCCAGCCGCTGCTCCAGTTCCTCGTTCACCTGGAGGATCCGCCGGTAGTGCTGGCGGATCGCTTCGAGCCGTTCCGTCTCGCTCATGTCCGGATCGAGCTCCAGACGCGGACGGTCGGGCAGTGAGGGGCTATGAGACATTCGTTGGTCCACGGTACGGAGCGCGCGTAAATGTGCCTTTGGGTCACGGTGGTTCGACGGTCCGACCGCGGGGACTGCCACCCCGCTCCGCTCGGAAGGCGTCGCCCGCGCCGCCGCAACCGAATATCAACGCCGATACTCGAGGGTCAACGTTTTAACAGGAGGTGTCCGTATCGCCCTACATGAGTGCACGAACAGCGGTCGGTCGCGCCGGTGTGACCTTCTCGGCGGGCGACTCGCAGAGTGAGGGCCGCCGGCCATGACCGACGAGGTGACGGTGCTCGCCGTCGACGACGAGCCCGACCTCGCGGAGCTGTACCGGGTGTACCTCGATTCGGCGTACGACGTCCGGGTCGCCACCGGCGGCGAGTCGGCGATGGCGCAGATGGACGAGTCGGTCGACGTCGTCCTCCTCGACCGGCGGATGCCCGACATGTCCGGCCACGAGGTGCTCTCGGCCATGCGCGAGGCCGGCTACGACGCCCGCGTCGCGATGCTGACCGCGGTGGAGCCCGACGTCGACATCGTCGACATGCCGTTCGACGACTACAAGACCAAACCGGTGACGAAAGAGGACCTCCTGACGCTCGTGGAGGTGCTACTCCACCGCGCGAAGTTCGACGAGCACAGTCAGGAGTTCTTCGCGCTGGCCTCGAAGAAGGCCGCGCTGGAGGCGACCGCCGCGACGGACACCGACGAGTACGAGGATCTCATCGAACGAATGGAGTCGGTCCGTGAGCGCGTGGACGATACGCTCGACCACCTCTCGGCACGGGACGCGTTCATCGAGGTCCCGGGCGGTGTCCCGTAGTCGGAACGCCTCACTCGATCGTCAGGTCCTCGTCGGCGTCGCCGGTCTCCCCGTTCTCGTCCCACTCCAGCTCGAACTCGACGCTCAGCTCGCCGGGACCGCCGGCGGGTCCCTCGCGCTCCGCTTTCACCTCGAACGTCGGCCGGGCCGGGGGAGCCATCGTCACCGACTCCTCGCCCCGGGTCAACGTGATCTCGCTCCCCGACTCCAGCGAGTCGGCCACGGTCCGGAGGTACGCGGCGATCTCTTCGCGGCTCCGACGGCTCTCCGATTCGAACAGGACTTCTTCTGGCATGACTGAGTGTACGTCACACCGCCGTATAAAGCCGCACGCCGTTGGGAGGCCGTCTGTGGTCCCTGTCGGCCGCGACCCCGAAGCGCCGCTCCCTCAGAACCCGTCCTCGAACACGAACGTCCCGTTTCGCTGGACGATCTCGCCGTCGACCTCGATGACGGAGTCCTCGCTCATGTCGACGATCATGTCGACGTGCTCGGCCGACTCGTTGATCTCGTTCTCCTCGCCGACCGTCTCCGGGTACGCGGACCCGACCGCCATGTGGACCGTGTCCCCCATCTTCTCGTCGAACAGCATGTTGTAGGTGAACCGGTCGATCTGGCGGTTCATGCCGATTCCCAGCTCGCCGAGCCGGCGCGACCCCTCGTCGGTGTCGAGGATCCCGGTCAGCAGGTCCTCGTTGCGCTCGGCGGAGTGCGAGACGACCCGTCCGTCCTCGAACCGGAGCCGGACCCCGTCGATCTCGCGGCCGTAGCGGTACAGCGGGAGGTCGAAGTGGACCTCGCCGTCGACGCCGTCGCGCACGGGCGCCGTGAACACCTCGCCGCCGGGGAGGTTCGCCTCGCCGTCGTCGTTGAGCGTCGCGTTGCCGGAGACGTCGAGCGTGAGGTCCGTCTCCTCGCCCGACCGGATCCGGATCTCGTCGGCGTCGTCCAGAATCGCGACCATCTCCTCCTGGAACGCGTGCTGTTCCTCCCAGTCGAGCGAGACGGCGTCCCAGACGAAGTCCTCGTACGCCTCGGTGCTCATACCGGCGAGCTGCGCGTGGCTCGCGGTCGGGTACTGGGTGAGACACCAGGTCTTCGAGAGGCGCGTCCGCTTGACGTCCTCCATCGCCCGGTTGTAGGCGGCGTTCGTCTCGGGGTCGACGTCGGCGTCCTCGGTGGCGTTCGACCCGCCGCGCGCGATGATGAACACGTCGGCCTCTCGATACAGCGCGAGCCGGTGGTCCGGTTCGGTGAACTCCTCCGACGAGCGCTTGAACGCGCGCTGAGCGCGCTTCGAGTAGTTGAGGTACACCGGGTTGGCGCCGCGGTCCCCGCAGACCTCGTGGAGGGCGACCGCGAGGTCCTCGGCCTCGGCCGGCAGCTGGATGACGACGTTGTCGCCCGACTCGATACCGGTCGAGTGGTCGGCGATGATCTCGGCGTGCTCGCGGATGCGTGCGTCCATACGCACCCCTCTCACCGCGGGGAATTACGGGTTTTGGAAGCGGCCGTCGCCGGGGGTCGCTGCTCGTCCCCGACGCGAACCCGGCTACAGCCCCTCGTGTTCGGTGATCGCGGCGCGCCACGCCGCCGGGATCGGCGCGGGGTCGCCGGTCTCCGGGTCGGTGTTGACCTGGACCGTCTTCGCGACGGCGGCGACCGTCGCGTTCCCGGAGTCGGGATCCGTCGTCCGGATCTCGTACTCCATCGGCACGCTGGAGGTGCCCAGCCGCGGGACGCGGACCGCGACTGCGACCGTTTGATCGCGGGTGATCTCCCCGCGGTACTCGATCTCCAGCGTCGCGACGACCGTGTCGAGCGTCTCGAAGGGGACGCCGACGATCTCGTCGTAGTAGCCGCCGCGCGCCTCCTCGAGATACCTCGCGTAGGCGACGTTGTTCACGTGACCGAGGGTGTCGAGGTCGCCGAATCGAACGGGGACCTCCCTGACGTAGCCGAACGCGCTCATGTCCCGTCGTCCCCTCGGGGGGTGAGCGCGTCGGCCAGCGCTTCCGTGTCGGGAACGGTGAGATCCGGCTCGTGGATCCAGCCGCCGTACGGGTTCTCGTGTCTGTTGAGGAACGCGCCGCGCATGCCGACCGCCTTCGCGCCGACGAGGTCGAACGTGTGCGCGGTCACGAACACGACCTCGTGGGGCGCGACGTCGAACGCCTCGCAGGTCAGGTCGTACGACGCCCGGTGTGGCTTGTACGCGCCCGCGTCGGCGACCGACACCACGCCGTCCAGTTCGGTCTCGAAGTTGGGGCGGACCGCCTCGAGCATGTCGGGGTCGCCGTTCGAGAGGCCGACCAGTTGGTAGTCCTCGCCCAGCCGGTCCAGCGCCGCGTCGACGTCGGGGTACGGCCGGAGGGTCTTCCACTGCCGGATGACGGCGCGGACCTCCTCGTCGGGGACGTCGAGGCCGATCTGCTCGAGCCGGTACGCGAGGGCGCGCCGGCTGATCTCTTTGAACGGCGTGTGGGGGCCTGCGATCAGCGAGTCGATCATCGAGTCCCGGAAGTGCATGGCCAGGTACCGGCGGAGTAGGATCTCGGGGTCGTAGTCGCTCCCGTGGTCGTCGAGCAGCGACTCCAGCGCGGGGACGAGGGTCGCTTCGCGGTCGAGCAGCGTGTCCCACAGGTCGAACGCGAGCACTTCCGTCTCTTCTCGGAGCGTCTCCGCGGCGATTTCGGACATATGACGACTGTCACACCGACGGTGTGAGTTATCAAACTACGCGTCGCGGAACGGCCGGGCGACACCAACAGCGACGGACGGCGACCGGGATCGACACCCGGTCAGCGCCCACGCTTACCCGGTCAGCGCCCACGCTCACCCGATTAGCGCCCACGCTCACCCGATTAGCGTCCACGCGCCGATCAGGAGTAGGACCCCGCCGGCGACCCGGTCCAGCCAGCGTCCGGTCCGCTCGGACCGGAGGGCGTCGGTGGCCCCGTCGGCGACGACCGCCACGGCGCCGAGGTAGAGGGCGGTGAGCGTGGCGTAGGTGGCGCCGAGGACCGCGATAGACGTGCCGCCGTCGTCGCCGGCGCTTCCCGCCGCGAACCCGGGGAGAAATCCGAGGAAGAACAGCGCGACCTGCGGGTTGAGGGCGTTGACGAGGAACCCGTCGCGAACGCCGCTCCCCGCCGGCGACGGCCGGTCGGTCCCGGCCGACCGCAGCGCGTCGACGCCGAGGTACAGCAAGAAGAGCCCGCCGACGACCCGAACCCCCCGCTCGGCGCCCGGCACGGTCCGATAGACGGCCGCGACGCCGATCGCGACGAGCGCCGTGTGGAACAGGATCCCCGTCGTGACGCCGAGCGCGGCGCGGAGCCCGGCCCTTCGGTCCTCTATCCCGCGAGAGAGCACGAACAGCGTGTCGGGGCCCGGGGTCGCGATCAGCGTCGCCGCCGCCAGTACGAACAGGGCGTACGTTGAGGGGTCGACAGCGAGGGCTGCCCCGGTCATTACCTCGGTGCGCGGGCTCCGCGGAAAAAAATCGACCGGCCCGTCGCGGTCCGCGAGACTCCGTCTTTTTATAAGCGCCGCGCTCACTCCCACGTATGCAGACACACATCGTGCCGGTCGGCTTCGACTACGACCGCATGATCGCCCCGCTCATCCGAGACCAGTTCGACGTCGACCGGGTGATCCTCCTGGAGGGGACGGTCGGCAGCGAGGCCAACGTGGAGTACTCGCGGAACATCGCCCGGAAGCTCGAACAGGACTTCCGGAACCTGCTCGGCGCCGAGACCGTCCGCGAGCGCCTGACCGACGTGTACGACTACGACGCCGCCTTCGAGCGCGCCTTCGACCTCATCAACGCGGAGCTCGACAGAGACGAGGTCACCGGGGGCGGCGAGGACGGCGACGCCGCGGGCGACGACGCCGCGGAGCGCGAGGTGTGGGTGAACCTCTGTTCGATGCCCCGTCCGGTGTCGTTCGCGTTCGCGACCGCGGCCCACTCGATCATGGTCGAACGGCAGGACGACCGCGACCGCATCCACACCTACTACACCGCGCCCGAGAAGTACCTCGAGACCGAGCTCGCGGAGGAGCTCCGCGCGAACCGAGACCTCCTTCGGGAGCTGGCCGAGAGCGGCGCGGTGGACGACGACCGCGTCGCCGACCGGCTCGACACGACGACGGAGCTGTTGGCGGAGTTCGACGAGCGCGGCACCACCATCGGCGCGAAGCGCATCGGCGACAGCCACGTGATCGAACTGCCCGTCGCCTCCTTCCAGAACGTCAAGCCCTTCGAGGAGCTCGTCCTGTTCACTCTGGGCGAACACGGCGAGTTCGCGTCCGTCTCCGAGCTGGCCGAGACGCTCGCGGCCGACCTCAACGAGGAGTACACCGACTCGTTCCGCTCGAAGGTGATCTACAACGTCGACCGGCTCGGCCCCGGCGGGAAGGGGTACATCGAGCAGGAGGAGCGCGGGAAGTCCTACCGGACGACGCTCTCGCGGATCGGCCAGCTCTGGGTCCGGGCGCACGCGGACGACGACCGGGAGTTGGCTCGATAGAGCGGGTGAGACATGGTCGGGGTGTTTCGACGCGCGGTCGAGTATTTATAATTCGTTACGGATCGACGGCGAACCACCCAAAGCCCCAGTCGTTCGGTTATAAACGGTTGACTGCGGATCGACGGCAAACACCTCCGAAGCCCCAGTCGCGAGGCGGACGCACGCTCGCTGCGCGCTTCGGTCGCTCGCGGTGCTCGCTCCCTGCAGTGCTTACGTCGCCTGCGCCCGCCTCGCGACTGCCCCTTCGAGTCCCACCCGACCGCACCTCGCGCCTCCCCAGCCTCGTCGCTCGCCGCAGGCGAGCGACTCCCTCGCGCGTGCCCCTCGCGGCCGCCACGGGCGGCCACTCGGAGGCACGCGCCACCGCGATTGTTTAATCCGGAACCGAGACGCTCCTCGCCGAGTGATAACCACCGTCGCCGTCGGCGGTTCGACCCCCCGTTTCTCCCGCACCTCGCGCGTTCGGCTCGCGTCTCACTTTTGAGATGGGATGCCGTGACCCTCCCGTTTTTATTCGTGGGGCGGGGACGATTATCCGATGACTCCGGCGCGGGACCCCGACGCTGACGGCGCCGACGCGGGCGCGGCGAGCGGCGCGGACGCGCTCGACCGAGACGACTTCGGCTTCGCCGAGCCGTCCACCGACCAGTCGTTCGAGAACGCGCTGGCGAAGGCCCGCGACGGCGTCCGACTGTCCGTCGACGACGCGACCGAGCTCCTCGCGACGGGCACGGACGCGGACGGGATCGACCCGGTCCGCAAAGAACGGGTGTTGGAGGCCGCCGACCGCCGCCGCCGCGAGACGGTCGGCGACGGGGTGACCTTCGTCGCCAACCTCAACAACAACGTCACGACCGCCTGCAACACGGGCTGTCTGTTCTGTAACTTCAAGGACTCCGCGCACGCGTTCGAGGCCGACAGCGACGCGGACCACGCCGGCTTCACCAAGACTCCCGCGGAGTCCCGGCGGATCGTCGAGGACGCCCTGGAGATGGGAATCTACGAGGTGTGTTCCGTCTCCGGGCTCCACCCCGCGCTGGCGCTGAACGAGGAACACCACGAGATTCTCGCCGGGTACGACGATCCCGCGAGCGCGGTGAACTACAAGCCGCCCGAGCGGTACGCCACCGACCCGGGCACCTACGTCGACCAGCTCGACGCGATGTCCGTCGGCGGGGTCCACCTCCACTCGATGACGCCCGAGGAGGCGTACCACGCCGCCCGCGGCACCGACTGGGACTACGAGACCGTCTACCGCGAACTGGCGGCCGCGGGGCTCGACTCGGCGCCCGGCACCGCCGCCGAGATCCTCGTCGACGAGGTCCGCGACGTGATCTGCCCGGGGAAGATCCGCACCGACGGCTGGGTCGAAGCCATGGAGGGCGCGACGGCGGCCGGCCTCGACGTCACCTCGACGATGATGTACGGCCACGTCGAGACGGTCGCCCACCGCGCGAAACACCTGAACGTGATCCGCGACCTCCAGGACCGCACCGGCGGCATCACCGAGTTCGTTCCGCTCTCGTTCATCCACCAGAACACGCCCCTGTACCGTCAGGGCGTCGTCGACTCCGGGCCCTCGCGCGACGAGGACGAGCTCGTGGTGGCGGTCGCGCGCCTCTTCTTGGACAACGTCGACCACGTGCAGGCCTCGTGGGTGAAGTCGGGCGACGCCCACGGCCTGAAGCTGCTCAACTGCGGGGCCGACGACTTCATGGGCACCATCCTCTCGGAGGAGATCACGAAGCGCGCGGGCGGCGAGTACGGCGAGTACCGGTCGTTCGACGACTACGTCGAGATGATCACGGCGATCGGTCGGACCCCGGTCGAGCGCTCCACCGACTACCGCACCCGCCGTCGGATCGACCCCGACGACGGCCCGCACGGCCCGCGCCTCGGCCCGCGGGCTGACGGCTCCCCGATGCTCCCCGATCGGTCGCCCGCTGACGGCGCCCCCGACGGCGAGTCGGCCGGCGCCGACGACTGACATCGCCCCCCAGGTGGCGAGTCGGCCGGCGCCCCCCTCGGTGGCGAGTCAGCTGACAGGACGACTGACGCCTCCCAGCGAGCGGGAACGGACGGAAACTCCTTTATATTCCTACCCGGTTCTATACGTAATCATGCCCGCGTCAGACGCGCCCGCCGCGGGTCCGAGCGAGGACCCGCGGCCGGAGGGTGAGGGCGACGGTCGGCACCGCGAGTTTCCGAGCGCGACGCCGGAGCTCACGCGATCCGACGAGCGCGTGCTCGCGTACCTCGAGGACGCCGGAACGGACTACCCGGCCTTCGTCGCGAGCAACACGGGACTGTACGCCGACCACGTCGAGTCGCGGCTGGACGCGCTCGAGACCGCCGGCCTCGTCGAGCGGGTCACGGGCGAGACGGTGTACCGGATCACCGACCACGGTCGCGGCGCGCTCCGCGACGACTGCGCGGTGTGGTCGGACTGAGCGCTCTCCTGTCGCGTTTATAAATAGCCGCGCCGGCGTGAGTCCCTTCTACCGGCCGAGCTCCGCGTGCGCCGAGGAGAGGTGTCTGGAGCCGAGCGCCGCGAGCAGCGAGAGCTCGCCGGCGAGGGCGCCGACCGCGACCGCCTCCGCGAGCGCGTCGCCGTTGCTCCCGGCGGGGTCGCCGCCGCCGCGGACGCCGAGCACGTCGAGCCCGGCGGCCTGCGTCGGGAGCTTCGTCCCGCCGCCGACCGTCCCCACTTCGAGGCTCGCCAGCGACACGGAGCAGTAGAGGTCGCCGTCGGGCGTCGTCTCGGCGGTCGTGATCGCGTTCGCGCCCTCCACGACCTGCGCCTCGTCCTGCCCGGTCGCGAGGAACATCGCGGCGACCGCGTTGGCGACGTGGGCGTTGAATCCGAGCCCGCCCGCCTTCGCGGAGCCGACGAGGTTCTTCCGGGTGTTGATCTCTGCGACCGCCTCGGGGGTCGTGTGGAGCCGCTCCTCGACGACCTCCCGCGGGACTTCGACGTCGGCGCTCACCGACCGGCCCCGCCCCTCGACCGCGTTGATCGCGGCGGGCTTCTTGTCCGAACAGAGGTTCCCTGAGAGCGCGACGAGCGCGGCGTCCGTCTCCGCCTCGATCACGTCGCAGGCCTCCCGCGTCGCGATGGTGGCCATGTTCATCCCCATCGCGTCTTTCGTGTCGTAGCGGAACCGCAGGAAGACGTTGTTACCGACGACGTACGGCGTCACGTCCAGCAGCTCGCCGTGGCTCGTCGTCGACTCGGCGGCCTCTCGGAGCGCCTCCTCGTTGTCGCGGACCCACGCGACGAGCGCCTCCGCCTCGGCGACGTCGGCGACGCGGAAGACGGGCGCGCGGGTCATCCCGCTCTTAGTCACCCGCGCGGTCGCCCCGCCGGCGTCGTTGACGACCGAACAGCCGCGGTTGATCGAGGCGACGAGCGCGCCCTCCGTGGTCGCCAGCGGGAGGTACCGCTCGCCGTCCAGCGCGCCGCCGTCGACCGAGACGGGTCCGGCGACGCCCAGCGGCACCTGCACGGCGCCGACCATGTTCTCGATGTTCGAGCCGTGCGCGTCGGCGGCGTCGAACGCGTACTCACCCAGAATCTCGACGTCGGCGTCCGTCGCCTCGCTCACGAGGCGGCGGCGGGCCGCCGCGGCGACGTCGGCGTCGGCGTGTTCTTCGAGCTCGTGGAAGCGGACCTCGTCGTCGCGGACGCGCTCCGCGAGCGACGCGGGGGTTGCGTCGGTCATGTCCGCGTCTCCTCGCGGCGCGTGCTAATGGTTGTCGATTCCGAGAGGGAGCCCGACCCGGTCAGCGGCCGACGAACCCGGAGAGTCGCTCGCGGAGCGTCTCGTCGCCGAGCTTGAGGTAGTAGGCGTCGCCGCCGTCCTCGTAGTAGTTGTCGATGCGGCGGACGACCTCGAACCCGAGGTGCTCGTAGAATCCGAGCGCTCGCTCGTTCGTCGTGCGGGCGTGGCAGGTGACCGACCGGTGGTCGGCGGCGACGTCGGCGACGAGCCGCTCCGCGTGGCCGCGCCCTCGGTGATCGGGGTGAACGGCGAGAAAGAGGATGTACCCGTCGCGGCGGACCGAGGCGAACGCGACGAGCGCGTCGTTCTCGACCAGGAGGTGCGTCGTGGAGCGCCGGTAGGCGTCGGTGAAGAAGCCGCGGCGCTGTCGGAGGACCCCCTCCTCCGTCCGGATGCGCTCCTTGAGGTCCCACGCCGCGGCGGCGTAGTCGGATTCCCCGGGGGAGTCCGTCCGTTTTTCCACGTTGACGCTCACTGCGAGGAGATAACACGCCAGCGGAATATAACTCCACCGCCACCGGGCAGGGTTGCGGTCGGAGCGCCCGGGACGGGGGGCGCTCCGACCACGCCAGACGACGGAAGCGTTTTGGTCGGGTCGGTCGTGGTGTCGACAATGGCCGCCGCCTCGTCGCCGGAGCGGGGACGCCTCAGACGGGGAATTCTGCCCGGACTCGCCGCCGAACGCGCCACGACCGGCGGGGGGGTCGTTCCGTGAGCTTCGAGCTCCGCGACCACACCGCCGACGTCGCGGTCGAGGCGACCGCGCCCACTCTCGCCGCGCTGTTCGAGTCGGTCGCCGACGGGCTCACAGCCGCGAGCTGCGAGACGGTCCCCGAGACGGGGGAGCGCTTCTCGCTGTCCGTCCGCGCCGAGAGCCGCGAGGCGCTGCTGTTCGACTACCTCGACCAGCTGATCTACGAGCGCGACGTGCGACTCGTGCTCCCGGCCGCCCACCGGTGCGTGGTCTCGGGACCGGACGAGTCGGCGACGGCCGGCGGGCGGGGCGACCCGGCGGCGGCGGACGAGTCGGCGGCGGTGGACGAGTCGGCGGCGGCGGACGACCCGGACGACTCGGCGACGGCGGACGACGCCGACGAGTGGACCGTCGACGCGACGGCTCGCGGGGTCCCGCTCGGCGACGTCGCGGCCCGCGAGATCAAGGCCGTTACCTACTCGGAGATGACCCTGGAACGCCGCGACGGCGGGTGGTACGCGTACGTCGTATTCGACGTCTGAGACGCGACAGAAGCCCGATCACGGCCGGTCCGTGAAAACGGTTATCCGTGTCAAGTTCATTGTTACCGTATGTCACAGATAGGAGACGCAGCGGCGACCGACCGGCACTGGCGCTCGGGCGCGCTCGGCGGCCTCGTCGCCGGTGTCGCGATGGGCGTCGTGCTGCACGGCGCGTTAGGGCTCATGCCGACGATCGGCGCGCTCGTCGGCGTCGAAACGGTCCTCGCCGGGTGGGCGGTCCACCTGTTCAACAGCACCCTCTTCGGGGTCCTGTTCGTCGCGGTGTTCGACCGCGCCTTCTTCGACGACCTGCGAGCGGACGTGGGGGGCTGTCTCTCGCTCGGCGTCCTCCACTCGGCGCTGCTCGGGATGATCACGGGCGGGCTGCTGCTGCCCACCGCCATCGCGCTCGAGGGCGCGACGTCGCTGCCGATCCCGACGCTCCCGGTTCCCGGGCTCACCGCGGGCTTCGAGTTCGGCGCGATCATCGCCGTCGCGCACCTGATCTACGGGCTCGTCCTGGGGCGCGTCTTCGCCGCGTTCACGCTCGCCGAGGGGGCGGTCGGCTGGCTGCCGTTCGATCCGGTCGACCGGTAGGGGTCGCGGCGGACCGCCGTTTCCGCCCCGTCCCTCGCGCCCGCCTCTCGCAACGCCCTTGCCCACCCGCGCCGAACGACGGGGTATGACCACGCGCGAGTTCGACGGGATCCGACTGGAGAGGGTGCGCGACTACGTGTGGGAGATCCCCCGCGAGGGCGACATGAACGTCGCCGCGCGGGTCCTCGCCAGCGAAGCGCTGCTGGAGGAGATCGGCGAGGACGACTCGCTCCAGCAGCTGAAGAACGCGACTCACCTCCCGGGCATGGTCGAGCCCGCCCTCTGCATGCCCGACGGCCACCAGGGGTACGGCTTCCCCGTCGGGGGCGTCGGCGCGATCGACGCCCGAACCGGCTGTATCTCGCCCGGAGCGGTCGGCTACGACATTAATTGTGGAGTAAGAATGGTGAAAACAAATCTCACCTACGACGACGTGCGCGGCCGCGAGTCCGAGCTCGTCGACGCCCTCTTCGAGGCGGTTCCCTCCGGGCTCGGCGGCGGCGGGGTGATCGAGGGCGACGCCGACGCGATCGAGGGCGCCCTAGAGCGCGGCGTCGAGTGGGCCGTCGAGCGGGGGTACGGGATCGAGAGCGACCTCGCGCGCTGCGAGGACGAGGGGCGACGGCCGGACGCGCGACCGGAGTACGTCTCCCAGAAGGCGACCGACCGCGGCCGCAACCAGATGGGGTCGCTGGGCTCGGGCAACCACTTCCTCGAGGTCCAGCGCGTCACCGACGTGTTCTTACGGGACGTCGCCGAGGCGTACGGGCTCGAGGAAGACGGAATCGTCGTCCTGATCCACTGCGGGAGCCGCGGGCTCGGCCACCAGACCTGCAACGATTACCTGCGGCGGATCGAGCGGGAGCACGGCGACCTCCTCGCCGGGCTGCCCGACAAGGAGCTCGCGGCCGCGCCCGCCGGCTCGGAGCTCGCCGAGGAGTACTACGGCGCGATGGGCGCGTGCATCAACTTCGCGTGGGTGAACCGCCAGCTGATCACCCACCAGGCCCGCCTGACGTTTGGCGAGGTGTTCGACGCCGACCCGATCGACGACCTCGGGATGGAGCTGCTGTACGACGTGGCACACAACATCGCCAAGAAGGAGACCCACGAGGTCGACGTCGACGCGGACGGCCTTCCCGCAGTCGGCGACGAGGCCGTCGACCGTGCGGAACGAGAGCTGTACGTCCACCGAAAGGGCGCCACGCGCGCGTTCCCCGCGGGCCACGAGGACGTGCCCGCGACCTACCGCGACGTCGGCCAGCCCGTCATCATCCCCGGGAGCATGGGCGCCGGATCCTACGTGCTCCGGGGCGGCGCGGAGTCCATGTCGGTGTCGTTCGGCTCCACCGCCCACGGCGCCGGTCGGCTGATGAGCCGGACGCGGGCGAAACAGGAGTTCTGGGGCGGCGACGTGCAGGACGACCTCGAATCGGGCCAGCGGATCTACGTGAAGGCGCAGTCGGGCGCGACCATCGCCGAGGAGGCGCCCGGCGTCTACAAGGACATCGACGAGGTGATCCGCGTCAGCGACGAGCTGGGCATCGGCGACAAGGTCGCGCGGACGTTCCCCGTCTGCAACATCAAGGGATAGCGACGGTCCCGCTCCCCGCCGAGCTCTTCTCCCCCCGAGCCCTTCCCCTGCCGAGACTTCCCCCCGTCGGGCCCCTCTCACACCGAGGGCTTATATCGGATGCCGCGGCCACGTCGCACCGAGATGAGCGACCACTCGCGGACCGGCGGTTCGGTCGAAGCGGTCTCCAGACGATCCGTGCTCGGCGGCGTCGCCGCCGTCACCGGCGGCGGCCTCGTCGGCCTCGGCGGCCTCGCCGCGTCGAGCGAACCGGCGGCCGCGGTCGAGGGCGACCCCGCCGCCTTCGAGGCGGGCGACGCGCCGACCGTCACCAGCAACGACGGTCGGATCGAGTCCGTCTACCTCTCGCCCGCCCTCGACGTGTCGTGGACCGACTTCTCCGACGGCGTCGAGCGCGTGACTCTGGTGCTCGCCGTCGGAAACGACGCCGGCGTCGACGAGGTGTACCGGGAGACGCTGACCGCGTCCGACCCGCGCGCGACGCCCGGCGACGTCGCGGCCGTGGGGAGCGTCGACGACGCGGAACCGGACGGGGCGGCGCCCGACTTCGACGCGGTCGACGGCGGCCTCGCGGTCCGGTTCGAGCGCGCCGACGCGACCGCCGGCGGCGACGCGGTGACGAGCGAGTCGCTCGGCGACCCGGACCTCTCCGGCGGCGAGACCGCGACGACGACCCTCGACGTCGTGTTCCGCGCGGACGTCGCCGGCGGCGGCGACGAGGCGACCGTCGTGCGGACGACGACCGTCGACGTCACCGTCGAGAACCCCGCCGGCGACGCGGGAGCGGGCGGCGAGGTCGGCGTGGACGCGGCGTGACGAGCGTACCGGCTGCCGTCAAGACACCGCCGCCGGTCAGCGCTCTCGCTTCGCCTCCCGGCCGAGCTCCTCCTCGACGGCTTCCACCTTCCGGTCGGCGCTCGTGTCCGCGGTCCGCTTGTCGTCGATCTTGAGCACCGTCGAGACGCGGTCGCCGTCGACGGCCTCGTGGGCGGCCGCGGCGGCGGCGAACACCGTCTGAGCGTCGTCGGCCTCGATCACCGTGCCCATCGGGTTCGTCTCGTAGCTCACGTCGAACTCGTCGAGCGCGGCGACGGCCTTCGCGACCTCGCCAGCCATGCTCCCCTCGATCACCGGTGCGACGCTCAACAGCGCGACTGTGGTCATGGCCGCGGATCCGCGCCGCTGGTACTTAAATCAGGTCGGAGGGGTGTGCATCACCGGTCGAGGGCGTCCACTCGCCCGGCGTCCGTTCCCGGTCGAGGGCGTCCCGCAGGAACGACAGCTGGTGGCCGACCGCCGGCTCGAAGTCCTCTCCGAACGGCGAGAAGTGGTCCGCGGGCATGGTGACGACGGTCCCGCGGGACAGCGTTTCGCCCGCGTCAACGACCGACTCGGTGTCGACGACGGGGTCGTCGGTCCCCGCCAACAGCAGAGTCGGCGCCCGGATCTCGTCGAGCCGCCCGACGGGTCGGTAGTTCGCCACCCGAAGCAGCGACCGCGCCGCGGTCTCGTTGCGCCACGTCGACTCGCGGTCCACCAGATCGAGGTACTTCCGCTTCGTCCCCGGCTCCGTGATCGCCGCGATCTCCTCGGTCCCGCCGACGATAGGCACGGTTCGCCCGCGACCGAGCCGGTGCCCGATCAGGTCCCGGAGCCCGGCGGCTCCCGAGCGTACGAGGTACTTCACCCCCCGACGCCGGGCGATCGATCGCCCGTCGAGCATCGGGACCGCGCCGATCACGGCGTCGACGTCGCCGCGGTCGGCGCCGAGCGTGAGGACGTGTGCCGCCGACAGCGACGCGCCCCAGAGCACCAGCTCGCGGCCGATGGCATCGACGCGACGGACGCGGTCGATCGCGGCCGCGTAATCGGCGCGCTGGCTCTCGGGGTGGATCGCCTGCGAGTCGCCGTCGGAGGCGCCGAACTCGCGGTAGTCGAACAGGAACGCCGCGTAGCCGGCGTCGGCGAACCGCTCCGCGACCGCCGGGTAGCCGAAGCTCCGCTCCGCGCCGAGTCCCGGCGCCATCACGATCACCGGCGGGTCGTCGCCGTCGCCGCCCGGCAGGTAGAGGGTGCCGCGACAGGTGTCGCCGTCGACCTCGAACGCGAGCGCGCGGGTGGCGAACCGCTCGCGCGGCGGTCGGTCGAGGCGTCGCTGCGCGCGGTTCACCGGGTTCCGCCGGGTCACGATTGTCCCTCTGACTCCGCGGGTTCGTCGGCGTGCGACAGCGTCTCGAGGACGCGCGTCGAGAACTCCGCCTCCGAGATCTCGTACGTCATCAGCGCTTCGAACCACTCCGGCTCGGCGTGCCACGTCCCGAGGACGTCGCCGGGAGACCGCACGACCGTCGCCTCGACCCGGACCGGGTCCCACTCGTCCGCCTCGGCGCGGTCGATGAGCGTGTTGAGGGCGCGTCCGATCTCGCCGTGGTGCACTTCGCGGCCGGGGAACGCCGTCATGTACGTCAGCTCGAGGGGGTCGCCCCCGTCGATCTCCTCGACGCTGATCCCGTAGCTGCGGAGCGCAGACTCCACGTCGGCCGTCTGCTCGTCGCCGGTCATACGGGACGGTCGACCGGGCGGGATAAATCGCTACCGGCGCGACCGCCGCTCGCGACTGGAGAGTGGGACACGCCTTCGAAAGCCGCGGACGGGGAGTAGCCGCCGTGACGGCGGCTGTCGTCGGAGTTGTCAGAGGCACACGATGTTCCCGCGCGGCCGTCTAGTGATATTCGGGGAAATCATATAAACGCTCGGGAGGCGGCGGTTCGACCCGACCGCAGGCGTGTCAAGCCGTCCCGTACCACCCTCGCGACCGGGCATCCTTTATCCCTGTCGCAGGACTGGATCGGGTATGCTCCGGGGCGCGATATCCGCGCTGTCGCGGTCAACCGACAGCGTCGGTGTGCTCGTCGTCGGCGGCCTTCTGACGCTGCTGACGTGGGTCGTGACACCGGTCTGGGTCGTCGGCGTCCTCGCGTTTCCGCCGCTCCTCGTTCTCCTGCCGCTCGCGCTCGCGCCGGCCTTCGTAGCCCGTGGCTACCTGGTCCGCGTCGTCGCCGGCGGCGGCGCGACCGGGAATCGCGCCGGCGTGCCCTCGTTCGTCGCGTGGAACGAGCTGTACCGCGACGGCCTGAAGTCCGCCCTGCTGAGCGCGCTGCTCCTCGCTCCCTTGGCGGTGCTTCTCGCGGTCGTCGCCGCCGTCGGCACCGCTGCCGGGGCCGGTCTCGTCGGTATCGGACCGGCGCTCGGGGCCGTCGAGCGCGCGCTCGGTCCCGACGGCGTCCCGGCCGTCCTCGGCGCGGGCGGCGGGCTCCTGGCCGTCGTCGCCGCGGCGTACCTCCTCGCGTTCGCGTACGTGAGGCCCGCGGCGCTCGCCGCGTTCGCCGCGTCCGGACGGCTCCGCGACGGGCTCCGGCCGGGGCGAGTCGCCGCCGTCGCCGGTTCGGGCGCGTACGCGACCGCCTGGGCCGTCGCGATCGCGACGCTCGGCGCGGGGTACGCGCTCGCCGCGCCTCTCGTCCCGCTCGTCGTCGGCGTTGCGATCGTCTTCGTCGCTCGGGTCGTCGCGCACGCCCTGTACGGTCACGGCGCCGCGGGCGCGGTCGAGTTCGGCACCGCGGAGCCGGTCGCTTCGCCGACGGGGGTCGCGGCGCCCGACTCGCCCTCTGATCGCGCCGACCAGCCGTCCGGCCGCGCAGCACCGGTTTCGGACCGTCTCTCTCCGTCGCCCGACCGGCCCGACGGCGGGTTCCGACGCTCGATACCGGAGCCTCCGGCGGCGGTACAGACGGGCCGGACGGTTCCGATCGGCCACGACGCCGGCGACGCGAACGCCGGCGGCGCGAACGCCAGCGACCCCGCCGGCTTCCGGTGGGACGTCGACGTCGAGGCCGGCGGGGACGACGACCGAGCGACGCCGACTGACGACGACTTCGAGTGGGGCGCCGGCGACGACCCGGAAAACAAGAGTTGATACGAGCGCGGGCGAACGGTCGGGTATGCGCATCTCCGACCGGGGCTACGGCGAGGAGGGCCGCGAGCGGCTCACCCTCGTCCCCGAGAACGTCGACGACCTCTGGCACCTCGCGCACGTCCTCGAACCCGGGGACCTCGTCGAGGGGGACACGACCCGCCGGATCCAGCGGAACGACGACCAGATGCGGGACACCGGCGGTCAGCGCGAACACCTGTTCGTCACGCTGGAGGTCGGCGACGTCGAGTTCGCTCGGTTCGCCAACCGGCTCCGCGTCTCGGGCGTGATCGTCGGCTGCTCCCGCGAGGACCAGCTCAACGCCCACCACACGCTGAACGTGGAGGAGCACGACGAGATCACGGTGGAGAAACACTTCAAGCCGGACCAGACCGAGCGGCTGGAGGAGGCGACGGAGGCCGCCGAGAACCCCGACGTGGCCATCGCGACCGTCGAAGAGGGGGCCGCCTACGTCCACACGGTCCAGCAGTACGGCACCGAGGAGTACGCCTCGTTCACGAAGCCGACGGGGAAAGGCGAGTACTCGCGCCCCCGCGAGGAGCTGTTCGCCGAGCTCGGCGAGGCGCTCGCGCACCTCGACGCCGACGCCGTGATCCTCGCCGGCCCGGGGTTCACCAAGGCCGACGCGCTCGACTACATACAGGAGGAGTACCGCGACCTGGCCGACCGGATCAGCACGGTCGACACCTCCGCCGCCGGCGACCGCGGGGTCCACGAGGTCCTGAAGCGCGGCGCGGTCGACGAGGTGCAGAAGGAGACGCGGATCGCGAAGGAGGCGACCCTCATCGACGACCTCACCGCCGAGATTGCGCAGGGCGCGAAGGCGACGTACGGCCCCGAGGACGTGGCCGAGGCGGCCGAGTTCGGCGCGATCGAGACGCTGCTCGTGGTCGACGACCGGCTCCGCACGGAGCGGCAGGGCGACGGCGACTGGTCGATCGACGTCAACGAGGTGATCGAGTCGGTCGAGCGGCAGGGCGGCGACGTGGTCGTCTTCTCCTCGGAGTTCGACCCCGGCCAGCAGCTCTCCAACCTCGGCGGCATCGCCGCGATCCTGCGGTATCGGTTACAGTAGGAGATCGGCCGGTTCTGTCCGTCCGATTCTCGAATGTCGATCCGAGCGGTCGTCCCCGGAAGTCGAGCAGAGAGACGCAGGAGGAGCAGTTCGACACGACGGTGAGACCATCTCCTCCGTCTGAGTTCGCACGCGACGTCGAACCGGGGAGTTTAGGGGTGCGGTTTCCCCCCCGGTATCGCTCACCAACCGGACTTCTCCGGACCCGAGCCGATCGGCGGCGTCACGTCACGCGTCGGCGTCACGTCACGCGTCGGCGTCACGTCACGCGCCGCGATCACCGCTCTCGTCGCCCGTCTTTCGGGTTGGCCCGTGTTCTCCCGTCAGTATTCGGGCCGCTGAGCCCGGATGATATCCCCCAGTTGTTGTTGCTCGTCGGCCAGCAGTTCGGTCAGGTCATCGGCGGTGATGATTCCGACGAGCGTCTCGCCCTCACAGACTGGCAGCCGCCGGACGCCGTGTTCGGCCATCAGGCTTGTCGCCTCGTAGAACCCCGCGGCGGCCTCGATCGTACAGAGATCGGTGGTCATCACGTCTTCGGCGGTCAGCGTGGCCGGGTCGGCTTCCGCTCCGAGGACGCGAACGGTCAGGTCCCTGTCCGTGACGATCCCGACGGGCGCCTCGTCGCTCGTGATCACGACGCTTCCGACGCTCTCCTCGTCCATGGTCGCCGCGAGTTCGACCACGGGCGTCTCGGGATCGGCAGTGACGGTGTCGCTCCGTGCAAGGTCTTCGATGGGCATGGGAAATCCCTCCACCAGCACGTACGCAGACGAGTAACTTCAAATACATCATGATTCTTAACTTCCAAGAACAGCGGTGGCTCGGGCAGCTCACCTCTCGGAGACTCACTTCCCGGTCAGCGCCTCGCTCGCGGGCGCGACGTCGATCGTCGTCCCCCGTCCCGCCTCGCTCGCCCGCTCGTAGAGCATGTGCGCGGCCGCGACCGTCTCGATGCCGGTCCCGCCGGAGTCGAACACGGTCACCTCGTCGTCGCTCGTCCGGCCCGGATGCTCGCCGGCGACGACCGCCCCCAAATCGGCGGCGACGTGGTCCTCGTCGACGAGCCCGGCCTCGACTGCCGCCAGGAACGAGCCCGCGTCCTGCGTGGCCCGCTCGCGGATGTCGGGGACGTAGGTCGCTCGGGCGATCAACTCGGGCGGGAGCTCGTTCTTCTTCGGGTGGTACTGCCCCATCGACGTGACGTGGGTGCCGGGCTCGACGTCCGCGTCGTCGATCACGGGGTCGCTCGCGTTCGTCGCCGTGACCACTACGTCGGCGCCGGCAACCGCCTCGCTCGCGCTCGCGACCGCCGAGACCTCGGCGTCGATTCGCTCGGCGAACTCGTCCGCGAACGCCTCGCGGTGCTCGGCGGTCGGCGAGAAGACGCGGACCGCCTCGAACTCCCGCACGGTCGCGATCGTCGCGAGCTGGCCGCGGGCCTGCGCCCCGCTCCCGATCACGGCGACCTCCGTCGCGTCCTCGCGGGCGAGCGCGTCGACCGCGGTCGCCCCCGCCGCGCCGGTCTTGAACGGGTTCATCGAGGCGCCGTCGAGCAGCGCGAGCGGCTCGCCCGACTCGGCGTCGAACAGCGGCGTCATGAACCAGGCGTCGCCCGCGCCGAAGCCGGCCGAGTAAGTGTACCCGCCCATTCCGCCCGTCTCGGGTAGTATCGCGGTGTAGGAGGTCAACATGCCCGGCGGGTCGCGGTTGTACAGCTTCGTCCGGGGCTTCGCGGGCGCGCCCTCGCCGATCTGGCGGTACGCGTCGCGGACGGCGGCGACGTAGTCCGCCGGCTCGGCGAGGTCGTCGACGTCGGTACTGGAGAGGAACAGCGTTTCCGTCATACCCGCCCTCTCGGGTGCAAGGGATTAAACGGTGTAGGGAAGCGGAACCCTCGACCACTCCTGACAGCGCCGGAGCGGGTACCGGTTCAGTCGGACGCCTCGCCGGAGTGTGACCGTCCGGAGGTACGGTGGCCCGACCGTCCGGTTAACCGGCCCGGGCGAACGCGCGTGCTCTCGCTGACCGAGTCGGCGACTGGGTTTCGGACGAACAGCGCGTGGACCATGACGGCCCCCCGCGACGACGGCGCCCCCGGGAAGCGCGGCCGTCAACGACAGCCCGACCAGGTTCAGGAAGGCGGTCACACCGATCAACGCGGCCGGGATGAGCCCGAGAACGTAGTCGTAGTACCCGGTCATGTTCCGGTTGAATGTATTACAATACCACTATTAAATCTTTCTCAGAGTTCGACGTGATACCTCAGATAATCACTTCAAATGATTTCATAAGTTATGGAGAGGTATTCGCCGCTCACGGTGGCGGCCCGACCTGCCGGCGATCAGCGGAACGCGCTCCGGACTAGCGGTGAGAAGCGGGCGCGAGACCGGTAAAAAAAGGCCGTCGAGGCGTCGAGAATTCCAGGCGTCGGAGCGTCGGTTCGTCGAGGCGGCTCCCTACCGGAGCTTGAAGTACAGCGCCCGCCAGCCGCCGAGTACGACCGTTCCGGTCACGAGCATGACGACGACGAACGCGGGCGCGGCACCGCCCCTGAAGACGAACGCGCGCAGCGCCAGTCCGACGAGCGCGGCCGGGATCCACGACCGGATCACGAGCGGGACCGACGACTTCGCGGTCTCGACGGCGCCGGCCGAGTACGCGCCCACGATCGGCGCGACCAGCGCCCACGCGATCAGGAACGGCGCGTACACCTCCAGCAGGTACAGCGGGTTCGACGACAGGAACTCGACCGTGGTGTGGCGGAGCGTGCCGGCGGTCAACAGGACGATCAACGCGATCAGGTCGCCGATCGCGAGGGGGACGGCGCCGCGGTCGAGGCGGGTTGCGAGGAACGACGAGTCGGCCATGTCGACGTTTCGGAGCCCCCCCTACTTTGTACGCACGGATCCGTCCGGCGGTCGGGACGCCGCCCGTCGGTGCGCCGTCACTCGTACAGCGGATGCTCCTCGCAGAGCTCGACGACGCGCTCGCCGACCTCGTAGATGACGTCGTCGCTGTCGACGTCGTCGACGACGCGGTAGATGAGGTCGCCGACCTCCTCGATCGCCGCCTCGTCGAAGCCGCGGGTCGTGAGCGCGGCGGTCCCCGCCCGGATCCCGGAGGGGTTGAACGGCGAGCGCGTCTCGCCCGGCACGGTGTTCCCGTTGAGCACGATGTTCGCGGCCGCGAGCGCGTCCTCGGCGTCGCCGCCCGGCAGGTCCGGGTGCGAGTCGCGGAGGTCGACCAGCACGAGGTGGTTGTCGGTGCCGCCGGACACCAACGAGAACCCGTGGTCGGTCAGCGTCTCGGCGAGGACCTCGGCGTTGTCGACGACCTGCCGCGCGTAGTCCTCGAACTCGGGCTCGAGCGCCTCCTTGAACCCGACCGCCTTGCCGGCGACGTTGTGCATGAGCGGACCGCCCTGCCCGCCGGGGAACACCGCCTTGTCGATGTCGTCGGCGAACTCCTCGTCGCACATCACGATCCCGCCGCGGCCGGCGCGGATCGTCTTGTGCGTCGAGCCGGTGACGAAGTCCGCGACGCCGACCGGCGAGGGGTGGACGCCGGCCGCGACGAGCCCGGTGATGTGCGCGATGTCGGCGAGGTGATAGGCGTCGACCGCGTCCGCCGCGGCCTGGATCTCCTCCCAGTCGACGGACCGCGGGTACGCCGAGTAGCCGGAGACGATGATGTCCGGCTCGAACTCCTCGGCCGTCTCCCGGAGCCCCTCGTAGTCGATGTACCCCGTCTCGGGGTCGACCTCGTACTGCTCGACCTCGTAGATCTGCCCGGTGAAGTTCGCGGGGTGGCCGTGCGAGAGGTGGCCGCCGTGGTTCAGCTCCAGCGACAGGATCTTATCGCCCGGGTCGAGCGTCGCGTAGTACACCGCCTGGTTCGCCTGCGTCCCGGAGTGCGGCTGGACGTTGACGTGTTCGGCCCCCCACAGCTCCGTGGCTCGCTCGATCGCGAGCTCCTCGACCTCGTCGGCGTACTCGCAGCCGGCGTAGTATCGGGCGCCCGGGTAGCCTTCGGCGTACTTGTTCGTGAGGACGCTCCCCTGCGCCTCCAGCACCGCCTCGCTGACGTGGTTCTCGCTGGCGATCATCGCGAGCGTCTGCTCCTGCCTGTCGCGCTCCCCGGCCAGCGCGTCGGCGACCGCCGGATCGACCTCCCGGACGTGCTCGTTGTCCATATTCGAATGCGGGTGCGATCGCGCATTAATCCTTCCGTCACGGCGTCGGTCTCCCGTCCGTCACGGCGTCGGTCTCCCGTCCGTCACGACCCCACACCCTCTGAGACTCGCCCCCGGTGGATCCCTCCCCGGCGACGCAGCCGGGGGTGTGGCGTCGCCTCCGCGCTCGCCGAGGGTCCTCGTACGCCCCGTTCGTTACTGATCTGTGAATCGTTCGTTTTCACGCGTTTCGAGGCCTGAAGCGCCGTTGTTCACTCCCTTAATCCCGTTAATATTAAATAGATATCTGGCTTTTATCCGAGAAGATAAATGGTGTCGAATTTACTGGAGACAGACGTCGAGAACGTCCTCGACACGGCGTTTGGCGGCGACGACGAGGAGCTCCTCGTCGTCGACCCGTCCGCGGAGACGATCGTATCGCTCGTGGAGGCGGCGACCGGCCGCGACGACCTGCCCAAACTGTCGATGCTGGCGGCCGAACGCACGCTGAAGGAGATCACGGACGATTTCCTCGTCGCGTCGAAGGCGGCCGACCTCATCGCCGACGGGTCGCTCGGGCTCCGCGTGCTCTCGGCCGAGGTGGACAACGCGCTGTTCGTCTCCCCCTCGCGGGTCGTCGTCCTCGTGAGCGCGGGCGAGCACGTCGCCGCGCTCTCGACCGAGGAGGTGGAGTTCGTCGACGAGGTGTTCGCGACGCACCGCGACGCCTTCGAGACGGCCGAGGAGTACGGGCTCCGGACCCCGGCGCTCAGCCGCGTCCGCGAGACGATGGCGGCCGAGATCGGCGAGGACACCCGCGACGACTTCGACGCCGTGCTCGCCTCGATGGAGTCGTCGGACGCCGCGCTCGACGAAGTGACCGTCTCGCTGCTCGTCGCCGCGAAGAACGACGTGCTCCTCTACGACATCTCGAAGTGGGGCGAGGACGTCGGCATCGCCTCGAAGGCGACGTTCTCCCGGACGAAGACCCGGCTCGAGGACCTCGGGATCCTCGACACGGAGAAGGTCCCGATCGACGTCGGTCGACCGCGCCTCCGACTGAAGCTCGGCGACGAGCGCCTCCAGGGCGTCGACGCCGACGAGCTCGCCGCGGTGGCGAGCGACCTGATGGCCTGAGCGAGGACCCGGTTCGATACGTCCGTCTCTCCGACACGCTCTCACCGAGACGCCTCTACCCGCGGCTTTTTTTCGCTCCTTCGCGTCGGACGGGGCATGGACATCGGACTTGTCGGCGAGGGCCCCGCGGTCGACGCCGTCGCGACCGCGCTCGGCGACGTCGACGTGAACGTGATGCCCGTGGAGCCGGGGCTGCTGGATGGCTTCGACCTCGCGGTCGTCGTCGACACCGTCGGGTCAGGGGCGTTCGCGGCCGCGAACGACGCGCTCGATCGGTGGGTCGGGATCGAGGTCGGCGGCCTCGGCGGCGTCCCGCTCGCGGACGTGGACGCCGCGGTGACCGTCTTCGACGAGAGCTGCCACGACTGCCTCCGTGCTCGCGTCGCCAGTGGCGGAGCGGAGCCGGCGGACGCCCCGAGAGGCCGGCGGTCGGCGGTGCGCTTCGCCGGCGCGCTCGCCGGGCGCCGCGTCATCCGGCTGCTCGCGGGCGACCCGGTCGCCGACACGGTCGTCGAGGTGCCGGGCGCCGAACGGACCCTTCTCCCGGTCCCCGGCTGCGGCTGCGGCGACGACCCGGGCGACGCGCTGCCGCGGGAGCACGCTGAGCGCTCGCTCGACGAGTCGATCGACCGCGCCGAGCGAGCGGTCGACCCGCGGATCGGCGCGCTCTCGGAGGTCGGCGAGGGGGAGTCGTTCCCGGTGCCGTACTACGTCGCGCGCGTCGCCGACACCACGCCCTTCTCCGACGCGCGGGCCGCCGAGTTCGGCGGCGGCGTCGACGCCAGCTGGGACGCCGCGTTCATGAAGGCGCTCGGCGAGGGGTTAGAGCGGTACGCGGCGGGCGTCTACCGCGAGGCGTCGTTCACGCGCGCGCCGGCCGCGAACGTCGAGAACCCGGTGCCGCCGGACGCGTTCGTGCGACCCGACGACGCCGAGACCTACGACCGCGACGACCGGCTCGCGTGGGTGACCGGCGAGGACCTCGCGACCGGCGAACCGGCGAGTCTCCCGGCCGAGTTCGTTCACTTCCCGCCGCCGGAGCGCCGGTACCGCCCCGCGATCACGACCGGGCTCGGGCTCGGCAACTCCGGGCCGGAGGCCGTCCTCTCGGGGCTGTACGAGGCGGTCGAGCGCGACGCGACGATGACGAGCTGGTACTCGACGACGGAGCCGCTCGGGCTGGAGGTGGCGGACCCGGTCGTCGACGAGCTGGAGAAGCGCGCGCGGGCCGAGTCGCTCTCGGTGACGCCGCTGCTCGTGACGACCGACGTCGACGTGCCCGTCGTCGCCGTCGGCGTCCACCGCGAGGGCGACTGGCCGCGGTTCGCCGCCGGGTCGGGCGCCGACCTCGACCCGGTCGCGGCGGCCCGGAGCGCGCTCGCGGAGGCGCTTCAGAACTGGACGGAGCTCCGGTCGATGGGGCCCGAGGCGGCCGCGGAGGAGGGCGCCGCGATCGGCCACCACGCCGACTTCCCCGACGAGACGCGGGCGTTCTTCGACCCGGACGCGAGCGTCGCCGCCGACGCGCTCGGCGAGCCGGACCTGACGGGGGCCGCCGAGCTGGACGCCGTCGTCGGGCGCGTCGAGACGGTCGGGCTGGAGCCGTACGTCGCCCGGACGACGACCAGAGACCTCGCCGGGATGGGCTTCGAGGCGGTCCGGGTCTTGGTCCCGGACGCCCAGCCGCTGTTCACGGGCGAGCCGTTCTTCGGCGACCGCGCCCGCGACGTGCCGCGGTCGATGGGGTTCGAGCCCGACCTGGAGAAGGAGTACCACCCGTTCCCGTAGCCGGCCTATTTAAGTCGTTCCCGGTCGCCCGCTCTCCCATGGACGTCGTATCCGACGCGGACGTCGAGGCGGTGGAGGCGGTCGACGACGTGTTTCTCACGCAGGGCGCGGTCGGCGAGGAGACCAGCATTCAGCGGTTCGTCCTCGAGCCAGGCGCCGCGGTCCCCGAACACGACCACCCGCACGAGCAGGTCGGCGTCGTTACCGAGGGGGCGATCACCTTCGTCGTCGACGGCGAGGAGCTGGTCCTCGAGGCCGGCGACACCTACGTCATCCCCGGCGGCGAGCCGCACGCCGCGCGCAACGACGGCGACGAGACGGTCGTGGGGTACGACATCTTCTCGCCGCCGCGCGCGAACCCGGACTGGCAGGAGTGAGCGGCGACTGAGTACTTATAAACAGACGGTGAAGCGGCGGCGCGCGCCTCCGAGCGTCCACCGGGCGTGAGGAGCGCGTGCGAGGTCGCCGGCGCGACGCGCCGGCTGCCAGAGGGACCTCCGGTCCCTCGCTGGAGTCGGTGGTCCGGAGCGAAGCGAAGGACCACGGACGAGGCTGGGGAGGCGTGAGGCTGCGGCGCTGTGCGGACGGGTGGGATTCAAAAGGGCAGTCGCCGACGGCAACGCCGCCGGCTGCCAGAGGCGCGAAGCGCCTCGCTGTCACCGGCGCTACGCGCAGGTTGCAAGCGAGAGCTTCGCTCTCGCCCTGCCGCGACGGCTCGCGCACCTTGTTGCGCGCTTCAGTCGCTCGCTCCGCTCGCACCTTCCAGTGCTTACGTCGGTGTGCTTCGTCCTCGCGGCTGGGGCTTTGGAGGTGTACGCCGTACCCGTGTCAATCAACGAGTACCGAACGCGGTCAGGGGCAACGTCCGCCACTGTCACGCACCCTTTACCAATCGACTCCCAAACGGGCACAACGCGATGGCACGCGCGAGCACCGGGGCCCGCCTCCACTTCGGCTTCTGCAACCTCAGCCTCTCGCACGAGCGGCTGTACGGCGCCCTCGGCCTCGGCCTCGCGGAGCCGCGCGTCGTCGTGGACGCGGAGCCTGCGGACGGGGTGACCGTCGACTCGGTAGACCGCGTCGACGCCGATCCCGCCACCCGCGACGACCTCCGCGGGTACGCGCGCACCGCCGCCGACCTGCTCGGCGTCGACGGGGCGCGCGTCGCCGTCCGCGCGTCGCTCCCGCGCCACGCCGGGCTCGGGAGCGGGACCCAACTGGCCGCCGCGACGCTCGCGGCGGTCGCGGCGGCGCACGGGAAGGACCCCGAAATTCGGGAGCGCGCGCCGGCGCTCGGCCGCGGCGGGCGCTCGGGCGTCGGCGTCGCGACCTTCGAGGCGGGCGGGTTCGTCCTCGACGCCGGCCACCCCACCGCCCGGTTCACGACCGACCGCCCCGCGGACGGCGAGTGGACCGTCCCGCCGGTGGCCGCCCGCCACGGGGTGCCCGCCGACTGGCGCTTCCTGCTCGTGCGTCCCGACGCCGACCCCGGTCGGAGCGGGGACGCCGAGGACGACGCGATGCGCACCGCGGTCGAGCGCGCGGACCCCGGACTCGCCGACCGCATCGGCGGGATCGTCACCCGGCGGGTGCTCCCCGCGGTCGCGACCGGAAACGCCGAGCGGTTCGGCGCCGCGGTCGCGGAGATCGGCCGACTCAACGGCGCCTGGTACGCCGACGAGCAGGGCGGCGTCTACCGCCCGCCCGTCGGCGACGTGGTGGCGTCGCTGTCGGCGTCGGCCGCCGTCTTCGGCGCGGGACAGTCCTCCTGGGGTCCGACCGTGTACGGCGTCACGGACGCCGCCAACGCCGACGCCGCGGCGGCCGCGGGCGAGCGCGCGCTGGGGGAGGCGGACGTGACCGGGTCGGTCGCGGTCGTCCGCGCGGCCGACGGCGGGGCGCGGGTGACGGAGTGACCGGGCGAGCGCGCGCTGTCCGCTCCCGCCCCGCGACCCCCGGACGAGCAACAACACTAAGCGGTGCGGCGACCCCGTACGGGACATGACGAGCGTTCCCTTCGGCGTCGCCCGCCTCGACTCGATCCTCGGCGGCGGCGCGCCACCGGGCACCGTCGTGCTGCTCGCCGGCGAGTCCGGGGCGGGCGCGCGCGAGTTCTGTTACACGAGCGCGGCGATGAACGCCCTCGGGCGCGCCGACCCGGCGCTGTTCGACCTGTATTACGGGGACCTCCACGCGGACGCCGCGCTTCCCGACGAGGTCCACTACCTCTCGTTCACCGCCGACACGGACGCGCTCACCCGCGAGATGGGGTACACGATGACCGACGAGATCGTCGACGCCGCGATCGACGGGATCGCCTTTCGGGACCTCTCGCCGGAGTACTTCCAGCTGAGTCCCATCCCGCGCGACTGGTACGAGGACGAGACGACGTCGATCACGGAGCTCGGCGACCGCGGGGAGTACGAGGACGTGCTCACGGCGTTCGGCGACTACCTCTCTGCGAACGCCGACGGGAGCGTGGTCTGTATCGACTCCGTCACCGACCTCGTCTCGATGGTCGACGAGGACACGGAGTGGAGCGACGTGGCGATGGTGATGAAGGGGCTCAAGAAGGCGGCCTACCAGTGGGGCGGGCTCATCCTCGTGTTGGTGAACACCGACTCGATCACGGAGAAGGAGTTCGGCGCCCTGATGGACGCCGCGGGCGGCACCCTCCAGTTCACGTGGGAGAGCGGCGGCTCGCAGCGCGCCCGGACCATGTTCGTCCGCGAGTTCCGCGGCGTCCTCTCGCGGCTGGAGGCGGAGAACATCGTCCGGTTCGAGACCGAGATCCACGAGGGGGGCTTCGACATCAGCGACGTGCGAAAGATCCGGTGAGGGCGCTCGCGAACGGCACGGAGCCACCTCCCGGGGAGCGTCGCCGAGTATCGATCCAGAGAACGGCGCGACAGATTACTTAAGGCTCCTCTCTAAACGGGGCGTAGATGACGGGGGACCCGCGATGAGCGACCTCGATCCGATCGACGGGGCCGTCGACGCCGCGATCGAAGCCGCCGCCGGTGAGGCAGGCATCGGCCGCGAGGAACTGCTGAAACGCGCAGTCGTCGCGCTCGCGGAGGACGAGGGGATCGACGTCCCGGACGCCGAAGAGGTGGCGGCGATCGAGTCGCGGCTCGACGCCCTCGACGCCGAGGTCGACGAGAAGGTCGACGACCTCCGCGGGCGCTTTGTCAAGCTCTACCGAGATCTCGGGGCGAAGGCGCCCGCCGACCACGCGCACGCCGAGACGACCGACCGGCTGGACGCGCTCGCGGACGACCTCGACCGGATCGCGGACCGCCTCGACGACCTCGAGGCCGACGCGGCGACGCGGTCGACCGGCGACGAGGCGATCGAGGAGCGCGCCGGCGACCTCGGCGACCGCCTCGCCGACGTCGAGGCGCGGGTGGACGACCTCGCCGAGTTGGAGGCGCGCGTCGACGCGATCGACGCCGACGACCTTGACGACAAGCTCTCTCGGGTCGCGAGCGCGGTCGTCAGGGTCCGACGCCGCCTGGAGGCGGCCGAGCGCGACCGCGCCGACCGCGAGCGCCTCGACGCCCTCTCGGCGGCTGCGAACCGCAACGGCGTCCGGGAGGCGGCCTGCACCGACTGTGGCGAGACCGTCGACGTCGGCCTGTTGACGACGCCCGAGTGTCCCCACTGCGGACGGGCGTTCGCCGAACTGGAGCCGAATCCCGGATTCTTCGGCACCTCACGGCTCGTCGCCGAGGACCGATCGGCCCTCGACGGCGACGTCGACGACGAGAGCGGGGCCGTGAGCACCCGCGACGCCGGGGGAACCCGATGAGCGACGGGGGGGACGGTCAGCGGCGTGACTCGGATTCCGACGTGTTCGACTCCCTCGGCGAGCCCGACAACGACGCCGCCGACCCGTTCGAGCAGATGGACGCCGCCGACCCGTTCGAGCAGATGGACGTCGACGACCCGTTCGAGCAGATGAACGTCGACGATCCGGCCGAGGAAGACATCTGGCAGTCACTCGACGCCGACGCCGGTACTGCCACCTGGTCAGACGACGGCGCCGAACGCGGCGGGGAGACGTCGGCTCCCGGCGAGGGCGACACCGAGCACGTCGTCTCCAAGCGGACGTACTGCCAGCAGTGTCCGCACTTCACTCCGCCGCCCGAGGCGGCGTGCGCTCACGAGGGAACGACCGTCGTCGAAGCGGTCGGCTTCGACGAGTTTCGCGTGCGGAACTGCCCGATGATCTCGGAGGAGGACCCCACGTTCGACGTCGACCGATCATAACCCCTATCGGTTACCCTTCGTCGGAGCGCACACGTCGACGGTTTCTGAACAGCCTCAAGCTTCCCATGCGCAGATCGGCGCAACGGTGGGAACCGTCGTCAAAACGTGGACACGCGAGATCGAGTTCGGGCCGGGGGCGCTCACCGGGTCGATAGGGGATTCGATTACGGTCATCCCGCTCGTCGCCGCGCTGGCGACCAACCTCGGCGCCGCGTTCCTCCTGGGGATCGTCGTCCACCTCGCGTGGGTGCGGATCGGCGAGAACGGCGACAGTTTATAAACGGACGGCGGTGCGGTGGCGCGCGCCTCTGAGCGCCCGAAGGGCGCGAGGAGCGCGCGCGAGGGAGTCGGTCGCCGCAGGCGGCCGACGAGGCTGGGGAGGCGTGAGGAGCGGTGCTGTGCGGGCGGGCGGGACTCAAAGGGGCAGTCGCCGGCGGCAACGCCGCCGGCTGCCAGAGGCGCGAAGCGCCTCGCTGTCGCGAGGACGAAGCACGGCGACGGAAGCACCGCAGCAAGGGAGCGAAGCGACCGAGCGAGGAGCGCACCGAGCCGCGCGAGTCGTCGCGACTTGGGCTTTGGAGGCGGTCATCGTATCGTCAGCGCGATCCACTCATAAATACAGTCCTAACCGATACTTGTACCGAGCGTAGTCACGGGAGCTAAACCGCTCGATACCCTACCCTGACGCATCTATGCAGTTCTGTGACGACTGCGGCTCGATGATGGTCTCTCGGGACGGAGAGATGGTGTGTCAGAACGACGACTGCGGCGGCACCGCCGAGCGCGACGAGGCGCTCGCCGCCGAGTTCGAGTCGACGGCCGAACAGACCGGCGACGAGGTGATCGAGACGGAGGAGGGCGCGAACTTCGAGGGGAAACCCACCGCGACCGACGTCGTCTGCGACGAGTGCGGCCACGGCGAGGCGTGGTACACGATCAAACAGACCGGCGCCGCCGACGAACCCCCGACGCGCTTCTTCAAGTGCAAGGAGTGCGGCCGTCGCTGGCGCGGCTACAACTGAGACGGAACCCGAGCGTGCGTCGGACGGGCGATGACCGGACCGGTCTACGGGTCGATCCGTTCTAACGCGAAGCTGCTGTGACCGTGTGATTCGAGCGAGAGATACGTCAACTTCATGCCGTTCTCCGCGCAAAACTCGTGAACTGCGGCGATGACGCCGTACCACTGCCCCCGAGGGACATCACCGAGGCAGTAGTCGTGTCCGGCGATGACGCCGTCGGATTTTACCTTCTTTCTGGCGATCTCCAGCTCTTTCAGGGTTCGCTCGTACGCGTGGGTGGTGTCGATGTACACCCAGTCGAAGAATCCGTCTTCGAAGCGTTCGAGTGCGACGTCCGGTCGCTCCGACAGGACTTCTACGGTTCCGTCCGCGATCCGGTCCGCACATCTGGCTTTCACCTCCTCCACGCTCCGGTCGCTGTACTCGTTCGACTCCCAGACGTCGATCACGTACAGTTCGTCGGGGTCGGTGATCGAGAGGATCTTCTCGGAGAACGACCCCTCGTCAGCCCCCAACTCCGCGACGCGCCCGCCTTGCGGGAACGCTTCCAGCATCTCCTCTCGAGACGGGACGACCTCGGCGTCCCGGACCTGTTCCTCCGAGAGCGTCTTCGGCACGGAGTCCCGCCCGTGAGGGGTTTTGACCCGATCCGGTTCGTAGAAGACCGAAGCGTGTGCGCCCCTCAGTACGGGATACGCTCGCTCCGGGATGAGATCCACGACCCCCCCCTTCAGTTTATTGAGGAATGTTGTCACGAGCCATAACAGTTGTCCGTGTCGGTCTTATAACTGTCCCCTCGTTGACCGCTACGTGTTACTCGCCGCGCAACCGCGGCCCGAAAAACGCCGCCACCGCCGCTCCCACGTCACCGGACCGCCCGACGAAGAAGTGGTCCGACTCGAACGCCTCCGTCTCGATTCCCAGCGCTCTCGCCCGCTCGACGACGGGCTTCCAGTCGGCGGTCGAGTCGCGGGTCGCGTACAGGATCCGGGCCGGCACGTCCAGATCGGCGAGCCCGTCGAGGGCGGCGACCGCGTCGACGTCGGGGTTCAGTCGGGCCGTCGGCGCGAGCGCGCAGACGCCGGCGAGTCCGGGGCGCGAGGCGGCCATCACGAGCGCCACCGTCGCCCCGAACGAGAAGCCGAAGAGCCCCACGCGGTCGTAGCGCTCGACCGCCCACGCGACCGCATTGTCGGCGTCCGTGCTCTCGCCGTACCCCTCGTCCCAGTCGCCGTAGTCGAACCGGAGGCAGTCGACCCCGCGCTCGGTCAGCGCGTCGCTCGCGGCGGTCAGGCGCTCGTCGCCGCGGTGGCCGCGCTGCTGCGGGTGCGGCGGACAGGCGACGACGACCGCGTCGACCCCGGACTCGTCGTCCGCGGCGCGGTCGAGACTCGCGCGCACATCGCGGCCGCCGGGGATGAGGACGGTGTCGCTCACGGGACTAACGGGCGTGTCGCCGGTTAGGGCACCTGTGTCACGCGGTCGACGTCGTCGAGCGCGGCCAGGTCCTCCGCGAGCGCCTCCTGGTCCACGCCGGCCTCGTAGTAGAACACCAGGTCGAAGGTCCCGTCGCGGAGGAGCTGCTGGCACTCCCAGACGAACTCCTCGTCCTCGAGGGTGAGCCCCTGGAACTGGTTCGAGGAGAAATTCGTGTCGTCGTTGCCGGCCTCGATGTACGCCTCGCCCTTGTCGGCGTGGTCGGCGATGACATCGTTGACGGCGACCGTGAGCTCGTGCATCTCCAAGTCCTCCTGCCCACCGAGCGTCGTGTGGACGATACAGCCCACGAGTTCGATGTCGCCCGGCTCCAGCAGGGCCTTCGTCCGCGTGTAGAGGTCGGAATCGACGGTCTCGCTCATGGTCGACCCTTCCGGCTCCGGTGATAAACGGGTGACGGTTCACACGTGAACGGTATCTTCCCGGCGAGCGAGCGGAAGCCGCAGCCGCTCAGTCGCCGAGGCGAACCACCGGACCGTCGGACCCCTTGTCAACGTCGACGAGCCCGTCGTCGGCGAGGTCGTCGACGAGCCCGCGGAGCCACTCCCGCCCGTATTCGCCGTCGGGTGCGTAGTCGACGCGAACGCGGGGACCGAGCTCGTCGAGCGCCAGCGCGTCGTACTCGCCGAGCGTCCGGACGACCCGCCCGCGGAACTGCCGGCGACTCCCCTCGAAACTCGGCTGCTCGGGCACGTCGGGCGCGGTGAAGTCACCGGTTCGGTAGGCGTGACACCAGCCGCGCCACGGACACCCCGCCTCGTCGCAGCGCGGCGTCGTCCCGCAGGCGACGCCCCCGAGCTCCATGATCGCGTTGTTCCAGACGCGGGACTCGCCCTCGGGCATCACCCCAGAGGCGACCCGCGCGAACGCCGTGTCGTCGTCCGAAACCGCGAACGCGCGGTGGAGCACGCGCTTCACGTTGGTGTCGACGACAGCGTCGCCGTTGTCGAAGGCGAACGAGGCCACCGCGTTGGCGGTGTAGGGGCCGACGCCCATCAGCGCCTGCAGTTCGTCGGCGGATTCGGGGAACTCGCCGCCGTAGTCGTCCTCCACCTGGCCGGCGGCCTCGTGGAGGTACTTCGCCCGGTTGTTGTAGCCGAGCGAGTGGGCAGACCAGAACGCGACCACGTCGCCGCGGTCGGCGGCGGCCAGGTCGGCGGTCGTCGGCCACTCGTCGAGGAAGTCCTCCCACGCGGAGACCACCCGACCGAGCTGCGTCTGCTGGCTCATCACCTCGCTGACGAGGATCTCGTATGGGTCCTCGGTGCGGCGCCACGGGAACTCTCGGTGGTCGGCCTCGTACCAGTCGGTCAGCGCCTCGCGGACCGCCCCGAGGTCGGCCGGCAGTTCCGGGGCGTCGCCTTCGGTGAGTCCCTCGGTGCCGCCGTCCGTGCGGAGGGGAGCGTCCGAATCGGTCATTGCTGTCGGTCGGGTCGGCGGTCGTTTATCGGTGCTGGTCCTCGTCGGAACGGGTCGGGATCATCGAGCGCGGATCGCGGTCGGGACCGGGGTACGTGCCGCCGACAACTTCGGGATAGAGGCTCTCTGCCGAGAAGACGGTCGCGAACGCCCGCGGCTCCCGGACGCTCACCGGGAGGCGGTCGCGGAGCCCGGCCGCGGTCCGCGCCCCGGTAAGCGACGGGTCGAGGCTCACGACCTGCATCGCGGCGCCGCGGTACGCCGACGCCAGCGCCGGGTGGTCGCCGGCCGGGTGGGCGACCGGCTCGCGCCACGCCTCGACCGCGGCGCGCCAGTCGGCCGCGAGGTCGGCGTCCGCGAGCGCGGAGACCACCGCCGCCGCGTCGTCGAGGAGCGCGTCGCTGGCGACGAGCGTCGTCCACGAGTGGGCTCGGAGCGCGTCGAGCGCCTCGCGGGCCGCGCCGCCGACGAGGAGGTCCGCCGCGAGGGCGTCGGCGTCGACGACGACGCGGGCGGGACTCGGCTCGCGGTCGACGGGGGAGAGGTCGTCGTCCTCGGCGCCGGCGTCGGACTCGTCTCCGTTCCCGGGGCTCGACCGGCGGTCCGCGAGCGCGGCGCACACCGCGTCCTCGGTCGCGTCGTACTCGGCGGCCCGCTCGAACAGGTCGACGAATGTCATGGCTGGACCGAGGTCGGCCACGGATATCGGTGTTGCGACTGCGCACGCGGACGGCCCCCCTGATGCCCGTCAGCGGCCGCTCGGTCGATCGGGTCCGAAGCCTCACTCGAGGCGGTCCGCGAGGTCGTGGAACCCCTCGATGACGATGTCCGGATCGGGACCCAACTCCTCCGTCGGCAGCGTCTTTCCGGGACGGGAGACCCACGCGGCCGACATGCCGGCGTGTTTCGCGCCCCAGACGTCGCGCATCCCGCCGCCGGACGCGTGCAGTATCTCCCCGATCGGCGTGTCCGTCCGCTCGGCCGCGTGTTCGTAGATCCGCGCGTCCGGTTTGTACGTCTCGACCTCGTCGGCGCTGATCGCGTCCGTCACGACGTCGCCGAGGCCCGCGGCCGCGACGAGGTGCTCCAGCATCTCTGGCGAGCCGTTCGAGACGATGTACACCTCGTAGCCGGCGTCGGTGATCCGCCCGATCCCGTCCTCGACGTCGTCGAAGATCGACAGCTCGTCCTCGTACACGGTGCGCCGGATCTCGTCGCGCGTCGCCTTCGGCACGTCGTGTCCGTTCGCTTCGAGGGCGTATCGGAGGCCCTGTCCGATGAGTTCCCAGAACGGTTGGTAGGCCTCGATGTCGTTCGCGATCATCGAGTACTGGAGGTACTGCGCACGCCACAGCTGTGAGACGCTCTCGGCGTCTTCGAGCCCCTCGACGTGCGCTTCGAGCACCGCCTCCTGCGAGCCGATGTCCACGAGCGTGCTGTACGAATCGACGGTGACGGTCGAGACGGAATCGAAGTCCATGGTCGTGGGACCGCGCCACACACCATAACCATGGTGAAGCCGGCTATGACGACCATCGGCCGATCGATCGTCGCGGGTCAGCGGGAGTCCTTCCACCGACGTGTAGACAGAGCTGTGTTCGTGCAAGGGGTGGACGACAGAAAGAGCCTAGGCCGAGATTTGAACTCGGGGTCTCGTCGCACCGTCGGGCGGTTTCACGCCCTCGGTGCTGAGTCACCAACGGACGCGCCGTTTACGCGGGCTGTACCCAGACAGCCTATGAGCCTGAAACCGACGCCGCCGCACGAAGCCAAGAACCGATTCCTCAACGACAAGAAGCCGGGCGTCACTCGGAAGACGCTCAAGAACTACCGGACGTCCCTACGCCAGTTCTGTGACTGGCTAGACGACCAGCAACTCACGAACCTCAACGACCTCGACAGCGAACTTATCCAGCGATACAAGGAACACCGGTTGTCCAAGGTCAAGGTCATCACGGCCCGACAGGATATGATGACCATCAAACAGTTCATCGAGTTCTGCGAACACATCGCGGCTGTTCCACGGGGAATGGCCGATATGGTTCGGATACCCTCGGTCAACGAAAACGACGAAATATGTGACGACCTCCTCACCCGGAACGAAGCCACCGAGCTGTTAGACTTTCTCGGGAAGTACGAGTACGCCAGCAACCGACACGTCACTCTGCTACTCCTCTGGAAAACGGGGATGCGTCTTAGCGGTCTCCGGACGCTCGACAAGGGGGACTTTGACGAAGGACGTCCGGCGCTGGAACTCCGCCACCGACCCATGGAGGGAACGCCACTCAAGAACAAGGAACGGAGCGAGCGAGACGTACTGACAACTCCAGAGGTGGCCGACGTCGTCCGTGACTACATAGATATGAACCGGAAGGACGTCACTGACGACCACGGCAGAGAGCCGCTACTGACGTCCAAGAGTGGCCGCATCGTAGAGACGACTATACAGCGGTACGTCTACACGGCGACCCGTCCCTGTACCTACAACGGCGGGAACTGTCCGTTTGACCGAAACCCTGAAAATTGCGAGGCTATGTCGTGGAACGCCTCGTCTAAATGTCCCGGTTCGGTTAGCCCGCATGCTCTACGTCGGGGCTATGTCACGGCGGCGCGGAACGCGGGACAGCCCAAGGACGTGACTGGGGAACGAGTCAACATGAGCGGGAAGGTGTTGGACAAACACTACGACAAGGGCTCAAGCGCGGAGAAAGCTAAGAGACGGAAAGAACATATCAGAGATATCTAAAGGGCTATACCCGCAGCATACTATCTTTTCTTAGTTCACGTCCAATTCCCGGAATTTCTTCCTCTGGGCCAACGTGTAGTCTTACTTCGCTTCGAGACCATACCAAAAATACACGGAACGTCTCGGCCTCCTCAAATCCATCTAAGTCAACCTCGGCTCGCCCCATCCCAGTTTCAATGTCATCGTGAGTGAAAGCAAGTTTGTTTTTTGATGTCTTTGTAAGCCGCATAATTGAGCGACCAGATGAAGAGTGAACATCTAGAATCCTCAGAAATCCCTCTTCAGAGAATAGGTTTCCCCGGCTCATGCGAAAATCAAGAGTTGCCTCCGTCTGGTCAAGTTGCTCTCGAAAACTCTCTAGTCGTTCTTCAGAAAAAGACGCGTCCATATCATCAGATATCGGAGATGGCTCAACCATAGAAGACGGGTCAGATTCGCCTCCATACTCATGGACTTCGCCTATGTTGATTTGATTGTTTACATAGTCACCGCCGGAACCACCCGAACCAATGAAACCCCCACCGCCACCGCCGCCCGCTCCACCAGAATTAGAGTCAGAACCACCTCCACCGCTACCGCCCGTACCACCGAACAGACTCCACCCAGTTCTAGACATAACAGCCTCTGTGCCGGAGATAATTCCAATAGTCAGGCTTGTGGCACCTATCATCACTCCGACTACGGTGATATATTGCCAGTCTGTATTCATCGCAATCGGCCATGAAAGGGAAAGAGAAATACCAAGTGCGACCACCGCCTTCAGAATATCTTTCACAAGTAAATCGAATCTGTAGGTCAGATGATTTAATTGTTATTCTATCCTGTGTACTGTAGCTAAAGGGAATCCTTCATAGGCAAAGGACTGCGCTCAACTGGACCATATCCAGCGGAAACACAGGCAGGTTAGGCTCTGTTGAAATCATCAGCGAGTGACATATTTTGACCCAGTCGCGGTCAGTACATTGGAAGGGAGTACCATGATTCACCCAGAAATTTTAATAAATGTATGACTGAGTAAGATGCGTGACAGAAACGACAATAATACGTCAGGAGGTCAGGCCGGATAAAGTAAACAAGCTGAAAGGGTGGATGGAAGAAGCCAATGACTGGAAGTCGGAGATAATCGAAACCTTACAGCATGAGGGTGTGAAAACGGAATCGACATTTTTAGAAGAATCTTCAGACGGCACATTTCTTGTGACTTATATGGAAGCAGAGAACCTACAGGAAGTTCAGGAAGCATTTGAGGATTCTAATTACGATATCGACATAGAATACAAAGAACTTGTCCAAGAGTGTTTAGTTGACGGTCAGCCAGTAGGCAATTTTGAGCCACTCTATCACGCCACAAATCCTGATAGATAAGCAGCTCTCATCGACCGGCTGTTTCACATGATATTATGTCTGAAGAATGGGATTTCAACAGAGCCGGAGGTTATTACACCACTCTGGAAGGGGGCTTCCTGACCTACGTTACCTGTCTCTCAACGACAAGCGGTTTCCCGTGCGCGTAAGGCCGTTTAGTCGCCTAAAGAGGCAGGAACGCGGCTCACCGTCATTCTGTAATATGCTGATAGTCCTACCAGAACCGCCTCATTCTGCTCTATTGAAAATGCGGTACGGGAGCGGGATCATAGTGTTTTAGTGAGCTTCTTGAGGTTGTTGAGGGCGAACGAGAGGATGATCTCACGGAACTGTCGGTACCAGAATTGCGAACGCAGGGCGGAGTCCTGCGTTCGCTTGACCGTCGAGTAGGATGTTTCCGACATCCACCGCTGTGTATAGCCTTTTGCCCGGATCAGCGCGTTGTTTGCTGCTGCCTTCGGGGTCGATCCACGGTACTGAATGAGGTAGTCCACATCTAATGCTGCGATCTCGTATTCGGTGTGCCAATCTTGAAATCCGTTATCGGCAGCGACGGCCCGCAGGTCGTCCGCGTTCCGGCGGACGACCCGCGGGCCAGCCTTCGTGTCGTGTTCACGCTCGATACAGCAATGCACGTCCAGCACCGCTAACGACTCTGTATCGGTCAGCGTCGTCGCTTTGATCGTTTTGACGCTGCGGCCACGCCGCTGGCGGTAGTACTGCGAGGCTTGGTTGCGTTCGAAGAACGTGCTGTCCAGCGCGACGTGACCAGACTGCGGGTGTTGCTGCGCGGAAATGCGCAGCAACGCCCGCCAGATGTACATCGCGTAGCGGTCGAACGAGTGGTAGAACGTGGTTGGATCAGGCGGCGCATCCGGGTGGATACCAAGGCGGTCGCAGACCGCCGGCATGAGACTCAGCCGGTCAACGAGTTCGGCGTAGCTGTGTCCCTCTTCCTTGCGAATACAGTGAGCGACGATATGGGCCTCGCGGGCTTGCCCGCGAGGCCCATATCGGCGCTCACTGTATTCGCAAGGAAGAGGTACAAAGCTACGGCGTACGAGTTGGCCAGCTTAAGCTG
>NZ_JAWOBM010000055.1:0-4145 GCF_046498025.1 Halorubrum sp. | reverse complement strand
GGCGACACGGTTCGGGGGGACGATGCCACCGACGGCGGCGTCGCGGTCGAGCCGCGGGTGGGACAGACCGACGCCGACACCGAGGTGAGGCTCGCGTCGGACGGCGAGTGGACCGGCCGCGGCAGCGTCGATAGCTTCGACGACCTCCTCGACGGACTCGCGCCCGACCACGACTACCTCGTCGCCGTCGGTGGCTCCCGGCTGCGCGTGCCGACGGTCCTGATCGGCGCGGACGCGGAGGCGGACGACGTACCGGGGACGGTGATCGCCGCCGCGGACGCGCCGGAGGACGTCGACCTCGACCGCCTCGTCGACGACCTCGACGCCGCGGAACCGTGGATCACGCGGGAGACGCTCGTTCGACGAGCCGAGGCATCAGCGGACGCGGACCGCGCGGGCGCGATCGCGACGTTCACCGGCCGCGTCAGGGCGCGCGACGCCCCCGACGACGACCGCACCACCCACCTGGCCTTCGAGAAGTACGAGGGCGTCGCCGCGGAGCGCATGGACGCCATCGCGGCCGAGCTCACCGAACGCGACGGGGTGTTCGACGTCCGGATGCACCACCGGACCGGCGTGATCGAGGCGGGCGAAGACATCGTCTTCGTCGTCGTCCTGGCGGGGCACCGGGGCGAGGCGTTCCGGACCGTCGAAGACGGGATTGACCGGCTGAAAGACGAGGTCCCGATCTTCAAGAAGGAGACCACCGAAGCGGAGGAGTTCTGGGTCCACCGCCGCGACTGACGCACCTGCCCGACGATCGGTCACGGCACCGTCGATCGCCGGGGGATCATCGGTCGTTACGGACCGGGGCTTCGGCGCGCGCGTCGAACGAACGTCTGACGCCGTCCCGTCAGTTTCCGGCGATAATACCTTGTTAATCTGTCATGTGAGCGATCGTCGGGCGGAAGTTGCTGTTATCAGAAATGACGGAATAAGCGTCTCAGAACCGCGTATAAAATTTCTGGGTGTTTCTAAATCCGTTTTAAACGGTTTGTCAGACACGTTTTAGACTAGCCGCCAAACCTGAAACGCCATGAAAGCCGCTGAACACCGTCCAACAGTCTCACCTTTATAACAATCTCCGAAGCAAAGCAGTGGGTGTACCATGAGCGCGACTGCGAACCCCTCCACGAACGCGAATCCGACCGACGACCTCAGCAAGGAAGAGCGGCTGAAGCGGTACCTGCTCGACCGCGCCGAGGACGGCGAGATGTACTTCAAAGGGAAGTTCATCGCCGACGACGTCGGCCTCTCGCCGAAGGAGATCGGCGCCCTGATGGTGAAGCTCCGCGACTCCGCCACCGAGCTCACCGTCGAGAAGTGGTCGTACACGGGCGCGACGACGTGGCGCATCGAGCCCGCGTGAGCCGACGCTCGCCCCGCGCGGTCGACACGCAACAGACCGCATCCCCCGCTCCGTACGGGTACTGACGTCGAAGTCCGCTTCGGACGTCGACTGACACACTCGCGCGTCCCCGCTCCCCTGAGAGTCACGGTCCTTACCCCTGAGAGTCACGGTCCTCATCGCCCTGAGCGTGTGTGACGTCCCCCTCGACACGGACGCACGGGCCTGTCGACGCGGGGTTTATACTCGCCGACGAGTTACCACGGATGATGCCAGAACAGGAGGACGGGGAGCCGTCGGCCGGGCCCGACGTCCCGCGTCCGGAGCCGCTGCAGACGTTTTTCCGGGTGGAAGAGGTTCGCCGGGAAGACGGGCACGTTCGGTACGTCGGCGAGTCGTACGTTCCGGAGCGCACGCTGTTGCGGAAGCTCGTTCCGCCGTTCCGAGAGGCCGGCTACGACGTCGACCTCGAGGCCACCGGCGACGGTCAGGTCGTCGTCGCGACGCCCTTCGACCGCGGTCGTAACGGGATACCGTGGCTCAACGTCGTCATGTTCGCCGCGACGGTGTTCAGCACGCTGTTCGTCGGCGCCTACGGGTGGTACTACGTCGGCTGGGAGGAGATCGCCGCGAACCCGCTGACGATACTGCAGGCGTGGCCGTTCACCGCGGCGGTGCTCGGCGTGCTGATGACGCACGAACTCGGCCACTACGTCGCCGGACGCTATCACGGGGTCAGCGTCTCGCTCCCGTACGTGATTCCGTTCGTGTTCCCGTTCGGCACGCTCGGAGCGGTCATCCGGATGCGCGGACGGATGCCCTCGCGGAAGGTGCTGTTCGACATCGGCGTCGCCGGGCCGGTCGCGGGGCTGGTCGCGACCGTCGTCGTCACCGTCATCGGGCTCTCGCTCGACCCGATTCGCGTCCCCGCAGAGCTCGCGACTGCCTCCGGGACGATGATCCGGTTCAACAATCCGCCGCTGCTGGCGATCATCGCGGACCTCATCGGCCAGCCGACGGAGTACGAAGACCCGACCCTCACGGCGCACCCGGTGGTTATCGGCGGCTGGGTCGGGATGTTCTTCACCCTGCTGAACCTCCTGCCCGTCGGCCAGCTCGACGGTGGGCACATGGTCCGCGCGATGATCGGCCCGCGCCAGGAGACCATCGCGGCGCTCGTCCCCGGCGCGCTCTTCTCGATCGCCGCGTACCTCTACTTCTGGCGCGGCCTCGGCATCGACGAGTCGGTCGGACTGTGGGGATTCTGGGGGGTGTTCGCGATCGTGATCGCGTTCAACGGACCGGCGAACCCCGCCGACGAGGAGTGGATCGGCTGGCCGCGGCTCGCCCTCGGGCTCGCGACGTTCGGGCTCGGAGCGCTCTGTTTCCTCCTCGTCCCGATCCAGGTCGTCTCCGGCTGATCGGCGAGGAGGTCGAGAGAACGGGCGGGAGGGCGTCGCTCAGTCGTCTCGGCGCTGTTTCATCCCCTGTCTGGTGAACTGAGGCCTCGCCCGGATGCCCTGCTTCTTGCGGAAGGAACGGTAGAGCGCGACCGCGAGCGGGACCGCGAGCAGGAGCACGATCCCCGCGAGCCGCCACGCGTCGGCGAACGAGTAGAGGATCGTCGAGGAGAGGACGCCGACCGCGAGCAGCACCGAGTAGGCGATTCGCATCGCGAGCTTGTCGAGGACGTTCGACTCGTCGTCGATCGTGACGTCGACGTGGAGGTCGCCGCGGTTCGCCCGCTCGAGGAAGTCGTCGGCCTTCGGCGGGACCGTGAACAGCGCCTCCGTTGTGCGCTGGACCTGTCGTCCGGCGTCCTCGGCGAGGTCTCGGGCGGTCTGCTCGTAGTACCCCTCGTCCCGGAGGTACTCCGTCGCCGTCGAGATGAAGTCGAACTCGGGGTCAAGGGTGACGCAGACGCCCTCGACCACGGTGGCGACGCGCAGCACAAGCGCGAGGTTCGGCGGGAGCCGGAGCGGGAACTCGTAGATGGTCGACTCCACCTGCTCGATGATCTGGTTCACCTGGTACTGTTCGATGTCCTCGCCGCTGGCGTCGGCGATGGCGAGCTCCATGACGCTGCCCATCACCTCGCGGTCGGCCTCCGGCGACAGCGTCCCCATGTCGATCAGCGTGTCGAGGATGCCGTCGATATCCTGCCGGGCGACGGCGACGTAGAACTCGACGATCTTCTCCTGGATGAACGGGTCCACGCGTCCGGCCATGCCGAAGTCGTAGAAGATCACCGTACCGTCGTCGGCGACGGCGAGATTTCCGGGGTGCGGGTCGGCGTGGAACACGCCGTCGTCGATGATCATCTGGAGGTACACCTCCTGAAGCGTCTCGGCGATGTCGTTGCGGTCGAACCCCCGCGCGTCGAGCTCGTCGATCTGGTTGATCTTCGTGCCGGGAATGTACTCCATCGTGAGCACCCGCGGCCCGGAGACCGCCTCGTACGCGGTCGGGATCCGGATCCGGTCGTCGTCCGCGAAGTTGGCGCGGATCTCCTCGAGCATCTCGCGCTCGCGCTTGTAGTCCATCTCCTCGCGGATCGTCTTCGCGAACTCGTCGGCGAGGTTCTCCAGTGAAAACGCCTGTCCGCTGCCGGTGAATCGCTTGACGAGCGGGATCGACCAGCGGATCGTCCGGAGGTCGGCCTCGACGAGCGACTCGATCCCCGGCCGACGGACCTTCACCGCGACGTCGTTCCCCTGGTAGCGAGCGGTGTACACCTGTCCGAGGCTCGCGCCGCTTATCGGATCGCGGTCGAAGTCGTCGAACGTCTCGTCGACGG
>NZ_JAWOBM010000076.1:0-77099 GCF_046498025.1 Halorubrum sp. | reverse complement strand
CCGTTCCGCGTGACCGGGTACAACGGACGACGCTGGGACTGGCGGGTCGCCGGGGTCCCGGCAACCGGCCACCGGGTCGATAGCTACGCCGGCGAGACCGACCGCAGTCGCGTCGTCGTCGAGGTCCCGATCGTCGCGGCCTGGTACGTCCCGGTCTGCCGGCGCGCGCTGGACCGGTTCGCCGCGCTGGTCGAGTCGCGGTCGGGCGAGCGATGGACCGACGGCGACGCCTGACGACGACCACCGGACGACTGACGATCACCGACACCTGAAGACCACCGACAGCGACGCCTAGCGCTCCGGTTCGTCGCCAGGGGACGATCGGGCGTCAGTTCTCGTATCCCTTCTCGAACGGGTCGATCTCCTCGCTGCCGGGTTCGTCCTCGTCGCGGGTAAACCCCGGCCCCTCCGTCGCCAGTTCGAAGACCAGCCCGTCGGGGTCGCTGAAGTAGATGCTCGTGAAGTACGTGCGGTCTTTCACCTCGGAGACCCGCACCCCCTGCTCGCGGAGGTGCGCCTGCCACTCGCGGAGCGTCTCCTCGTCTTCGACGCCGAACGCGAAGTGGTGGCTCGCGCCCGGACCGGGCGCGCCCTGCGAGTTCGGGTACTCGAAGTAGGTGACGGTGGTTCCGGGCTCGCCCGTCGGCGTGGACGAGAAGTAGTAGTGCGGCGTCCCCGGGTCGTCGTAGTTCTGCGTCCGCTTGACGGTGTGCCAGCCGAGCGCGTCCTCGTAGAACGCGACCGTCTCGTCCATGTCCGTGCAGATGTTCGTCACGTGGTGCAGGCCGGTGGTGGGCGGGGCGTCGGTCATTGATGTGTCGTCGGTGGTCGCGGAGTCAGTTAGTGGTACTGGGGGTCGAACGGGTGCGGGAAAGCGTCGCGTTCGGCTCGGAACGGTCGCGGCCGGCTCAGAACAGGCCGAGGCCCAGCGCGTAGGGCCACGCGGTGCCGCCGACGGCGAGCAGCGCGACCGCGGCGCCGGCGCCGTAGACGTTCTTGAGGAAGCTCGTCATCTCGCTCTGCCGCTCCCCCGGGTCGTCGACCGACCAGAAGTCGTGCATCGTCACGGCGGAGACGAGCAGGAAACCGGCGAGCGCGCCGGCCGCGAGGACGGGGTACGCCCCGACGACGACGCCGAGCCCGCCCAGCAGGAGCACGAGCCCGGAGGCGATCACGGAGAAGCGCGGCGCCGGGAGGCCCTTGAACTCGGCGTGGCCGGCCATGGCGTCGACGTCCGTGAAGTGGTTCAGTCCCGTGAACGCGAGGGTGGCGCCGAACAGGATCCGGCCGAGCAGGAAGAGCTCGCCCGCGAGAGCGGTCTCGAACTGCAGCGGTAGCGTCGTGAAGTCAGCTAACATCGTGTAACTACGTATACGAACACAATCTATTTATCGCTTCCCGGACAAGTGGGTAAGTAGATAACACCGATGTCATCGCAGGACCTCGCCGGGCCGGATCCGGCGGAAACGACCGACGCAGAGTCCGGTACGAACACGTCCTCGGCCCCGGACACTCCGTGTCCCGTCATCGACTCGCTCGAACAGATCGGCTCGCGCTGGCGGCTCGTCGTCCTCCACGAGCTGTTGAACGGCGAGTCGCGTTTCAACGAACTCAAGCGGGAGACCGACGCGAACGCCCGGACCCTCTCGCGCGTGCTCGACGACCTCCAGGAGACCGGGTTCGTCCACCGCCGCCTCGAGGAGGAGTCGCCGGTGGCGACGTACTACAGCCTCACCGACAAGGGCGAGTCGCTCGCGCCCGTCTTCGAGGAGATCGACGACTGGGCCCACGAGTGGCTCGCCGAATGTAACGGGTAGGAACTCGTTTGCGAAAACGTCAGGTAGCCGCGAGTGAAGCTCACCTCCGTGGCCGGCCGTTTATAAATCACCAGCAGATCGCCGGCGAACACCTCCAAAGCCCCAGTCGCGAGGGCTCGGTGCGCTCGCTGCGGTCCTCGACCACTCACCGTGTTCGCGGCCTGCGGTCCTTGGGTCGCGCGCCTTCGCCCCCGCGACTGCCCCTTTGAGTCCCACCCCGCACCTCCGGAAGGAGGTCCTGCTCGCTCACTCCGATCGCTGCGCAGGCTGCGACTTCCGTGCTCCCGCCCGCGCCGTCGCCGGCGCTACGCGCCGGCTGCAAGAGGGACCTCCGGTCCCTCCCTGCTCACGGGACTGCAACCGCACCTCACACCTCCCCAGCCTCGTCAGCCGCGCGTGCACCTCACGCCCTCCGGGCGGTCGGCGGCACGCGCCGCTCGCCCGCGGTATCTACTTATACGCGTTGGCGACGGGCTCGGCGTTTTATATACTGCGTCGCGGTCGACCGGCTCTCGACGGCGAAACGCACACGACCCTCCGGCCCGTACGGGCGGGCGTGTACGCCGGACTGAAGAACACCCCCTGTTGCCTGTGCGGCCGCGACGAGACCCACACCCGGATCGCGGTGCCGCCGCGGGCGATCGGACTGCTGAAGAACGGCGAGCCGATCTCGTGGCGCGACGTGGTCGGGACGGTGACGCTCCGCTTTTGCGCCGACGACTGGGACCTCGTGAGCGACCTCGCGATCGAGATGGACGCCCACCCGCTGTCGCGGTGTAACGCGGCCCACGTCTCGCTCGACCTCCGCGAGGACCACGAGGCGCTGCTGTCGGCGGTGAAAGGCGAGACCGATCAGACGGAGCTGGAGGCCCGACTCGCGTCCGAGGCCGAGGCGACCCTCGACGCGGTCGACGACCCCTACACGGACGAGCGGGACGTCGTCGAGGCGATAGTGGTGTTACGCGCGCTGGAGGAGCTCGGCGTCCGCGACCCGACGGGCGACCCGGTGACGCCGTAGCGCGACGCGTTCTCTCATCCCTCGGTCACCACCGGACGTCGAACCCGTCCAGTCCCGCCGGCTCCTCGTGCGTCGCGTCGACGTCGTCGACGTCGGCGGCGCGGCTCCCCGTCTCGCACCACGCGACCATCTCGCGGACCGCGTTCGCCGGCCCCTCGAAGACGGCTTCGACGCGCCCGTCGTCGAGGTTGCGCACCCAGCCGTCGACCCCCTTCTCCCGGGCGGTGTCCCGAGTCGTCGCGCGGTAGTAGACGCCCTGGACGCGACCCGAGACGTACACGTGCGCTCGCGTGCGGTCGGCCATGACCGGACCGTGCGACCGCCGTCGGCATAAACGCGACGCCCGTCGAGCCCCGGACGACACCCGACGCTCGGCAACCGACGACTTCTAACGAACGGCCGTCAACAGGCGGGTATGGACCTGTTCGGAACAGCGGGGATCCGCGGGAGCGCCGCGGAGCGCGTCACCCCCGAGCTCGCGCTCGCCGTCGGACGCGCCGTCGCGGCGGAGGTACGGAACGGCGGGCGAGCCGACGGTCGCACTGACGACGGCGGCGACGCACGCCCGGCGGACGACGTCCGTCCGGCGGAGGTCGTGCTCGCCCGCGACGGCCGCGTGACCGGGCCCGCGCTCGCGGCGGCGATGGAGTCGGGGCTCGCGTCGGGCGGCGTCCGCGTGCTGCGCGCGGGTCGGCTCCCGACGCCGGCACTCGCGCACGCCTCGCGGGGACGGTACGGCGTCATGCTCACCGCCTCGCACAACCCGCCGACGGACAACGGGATCAAGCTGTTCCGCGACGGCAGCGAGTTCGACCGCGAGGCCGAGCGCGCCGTCGAGGAGCGCGTCGAGAGCCGAGAGCCCCCGGCGACGTGGGACGCGTGGACCGAGACGGAGCGGGTCGACACCTTCGCCGGCTACCTCGCCGACGTCCGCGAGTACGCGGGGCGGTTCGGCGCCCCGCTCGACGGGCTCCGGGTCGCGGTCGACTGCGGGAACGGGATGGCCGGGCCCGCGACGCCGACCGTGCTCCGCGAGCTCGGCGCCGAGGTCGTCACGCTCAACGGGAACGTCGACGGTCACTTCCCCGGCCGCGGGAGCAAGCCGACTCCGGAGACCCTCCGCGACCTCCGGGCGTTCGTCGCCGACGCCAACGAGGGCGTCGACGACCCCGGTCGCCCGAGCGCGGCCGACGAGGGCGACGACGAGCCGGCGGGACTCGCCTTCGGTATCGGTCACGACGGCGACGCCGACCGGATCGTGATCGTCGACGCCGACGGCGAGGTCGTCCACGAGGACACCGTCCTCGCGATGCTCGCCGAGCGGTACACGCGAGCGAGCGACGCCGTCGACCCCGTGGTCGTCACGACGCCGAACGCCTCCGGGCGGATCGACGAGCGCGTCCGCGAGGCCGGCGGTCGGGTCGAGCGCGTGCGGCTGGGCGCGCTCCACGAGGGCATCGCGGCGGTCCGCGAGGAGGCGGCGGCGAACGGGCAGGCGGCCGCCGCCGACACCCGCGTCGTCTTCGCCGCGGAGCCGTGGAAGCACATCCACGTCGCCCTCGGCGAGTGGATCGACGGCGTCGCCTCGGCGGCCGTGATCGCCCGGCTCGTCGCCGACGAGGGGCTCGACGGCCTCCGCGAGCCGATCGCGGAACGCCCGTACCGCAAGGTCAGCGTCGACTGTCCCGACGACGCCAAGGCCGACGCCATGGACCGGCTGGAGACCGCGCTGCCGGCGGCGTTCCCCGACGCGGCCGTGGACACCGACCACGGCGTCCGCCTCGAGTTCGCGGACGCGTCGTGGACGCTCGTCCGCCCGTCCGGCACGGAGCCGTACGTCCGAGTGTACGCCGAGAGCGACGCGGTCGACGAACTCGTCGCGGACGTCCGTGCGGTCGTCGTCGACGCGGTGCGCGCGGCCGAGGACGGTTGACAGGCCGATCGACTCTTAGTAACAGGCCGATCGACTCTTAGTAACAGGCCGATCGACTCTTATATACCACGAACGTGAACACGTTCGGGCTCGAACGGCCCGAACCGTCGATGTTCGGTCGGTCGATATGCGAGAACGTGCACTCCCGGGCGGCAAGAGCGACGAATTTATGCCGCGCTCCCGCCCCGTTGTAGGTGACATGGTATCCGACCTCGATCGGCGGCGGTTCGTCAAGGCGGCAAGCGCAGCGGGCCTCATCGGCCTCGCCGGCTGCAGCGGCGGGCCGAGCGACGACGGCTCGGACGGTAACGATTCGGACGGCGACGACGGCTCCGACGGCGGCGACGACGCCCCGGCCGCCGTGGGCATCGTCTACTCCGACGGCGGGCTCGGCGACAACTCGTTCAACGACGCGGCCCAGCAGGGCATCCTGCAGGCCGAAGAGGAGTTCGGGATCGCGTACAACGAGGCCGAACCGGACGGGTCCGGCGAGTTCGGGCAGTTCCAGCAGCGGTACGCCAGTTCGACGGATCCGGAGTACGATCTCGTCTCCTGTATCGGGTTCAACCAGGGCGACGCGCTCTCCGAGACCGCGCCCCAGTACCCCGACCAGGCCTTCATGATCGTCGACACCGTGGTCGAGGAGTCGAACGTCGCGAGCTACCTCTTCCGCGAGGAGGAGGGGTCGTTCCTGATGGGCGTGCTGGCCGCCCGTCTGACCGAGACGGAGTTCTCCGCGGGCGCCGGCGAGACCGACCCGGACTCGGCGAGGGTCGGCTTCGTGGGCGGCGTCGACAGCCCGGTCATCCGCCGGTTCCAGGCCGGCTTCGAGGCCGGCGTCGAGTACGTGTCCGACAGCGTCGACGTCACCACGAGCTACGTCGGCAGCTACGCCGACCCCTCGGGCGGTCAGGAGGCCGCGCTGTCGATGTACCAGAGCGACGTCGACATCATCTACCACGCGTCGGGCGCCACGGGCGTCGGCGTGTTCCAGGCCGCACAGGAGGAGGAGCGGTTCGCGTTCGGCGTCGACCAGGACCAGTCGGTCTCCGAGGAGTCGTTCGCGGACGTGATCCTCGCCTCGATGGTGAAGCGCGTCGACACCGCGGTGTACGAGTCGATCTCGAACGTCGTCGACGACGACCACCAGGGGGGATCGACGGTCGCCCTCGGGCTGGAGTCGAACGGTGTCGAGTGCGTGTACGGCGATCAGATCGGCGACGAGGTGCCCGACGAGATCACGACGGCGGTGGCCGACGCGCGCGACGAGATTATTGACGGGAACATCGACGTCCCCGAGACCACGGACGACGACTGAGCGCGACACGGCGGCGACCTTTCGGTCGCAGCCGCTCGTCTTGACCGCGAAACCACGACTTTTTGAACGTTCCGGTTGATAAGACAACAGTTTTGCGGGACGTCGGTTCGGAATCCGCGCTCTTTTAGCCTCCGGCGCGGAGTTACGGGTGAATGAACCCGGCGGTCCACTTGGACGGCATTACGAAGCGATTCCCCGGGGTCGTCGCGAACGACGACGTGGACCTCGCGGTGGAGCGAGGGAGCGTCCACGCCCTGCTCGGCGAGAACGGCGCCGGCAAGACCACGTTGATGAACGTGTTGTACGGCCTCTACCAGCCGACGGAGGGAACCGTCGTCCTCGACGGCGAACCCCAGTCGTTCGACTCGCCCCGAGACGCGATCGACGCGGGGGTCGGCATGATCCACCAGCACTTCATGCTCGTCGACCCGATGACGGTCTGGGAGAACGTCGTCCTGGGCAACGAGCCGACGACGTGGGGGGGTCTCCGGGTCGACAGGGAGGCCGCCCGCGAGGCGGTCATCGACCTGAGCGCGCGCTACGGCTTCGACGTGGACCCCGACGCCCGGATCGAGGACGTCTCCGTGGGCGTCCAGCAGCGCGTCGAGATCCTGAAGGCGCTGTACCGCGGCGCCGACGTGCTCATCCTCGACGAACCGACTGCGGTGCTCACGCCGCAGGAGGTCAGGGAGCTGTACGGCGTCATCGAGGAGCTCACCGACCAGGGGAAGACGATCATCTTCATCTCGCACAAGCTCAGCGAGGCGCTCTCGACGGCCGACGAGATCACCGTCCTGCGCGACGGGGTCAAGGTCGGCACCGTCGACGCCGCGGACGTGACCCGCGAGGAGCTCGCGCAGATGATGGTCGGCCGCGAGGTGCTGATGGAGCCGGCGACGACGCCGCAGGAGGCCGGCGAGAAGGTACTGGAGGTGACCGACCTCCGCGCCGAGGACGACCGCGGCGTCGAGGCGGTGTCGGGGATCTCCTTCGGACTCCGCGCCGGCGAGGTGTTCGGTGTCGCCGGCGTCGACGGCAACGGACAGTCACAGCTGGTGGAGGCGATCACCGGGATGCGGGACCCGACCGCCGGGTCGATCACGTACCTCGGTGAGCCGATGGCGGAGGCCACCCGCCGCGAGCACATCGACCGCGGGATGGCCTTCATCCCGGAGGACCGCCAGGAGCGCGGGCTCGTGATGTCGTACGACCTGACCGAGAACGGCATCCTGGGGAGCCAACACGACCCGCCCTTCGCCGAGGGCGGTCGACTCGACTGGCGTGCCTCGCGGGACCACGCGGAGTCGGTCGTCGAGCGCTACGACGTGCGTCCCCCGACCGTGGACGTGCAGGCCGGGTCGCTCTCCGGCGGCAACCAGCAGAAGTTCATCGTCGGTCGGGAGTTCGAGCGCGACCCCGACCTCGTCGTGGCGATGCACCCGACCCGAGGGGTCGACATCGGTTCCACGGAGTTCCTCCACGACCGGCTGCTCGAACTGCGGGCCGAGGGGAAGGCCGTGCTGTTGGTCTCCTCGAAGCTGGACGAGGTGCAGGGGCTCTCGGACCGCCTCGCGGTGCTCCACGAGGGGGAGTTCACGGGCATCGTCGACCCCGCCACGGTGACCGAAGAGGAGATCGGCCTCCTGATGGCCGGAGAGACGCTCGACGACGACGACTCCGTCGAGGAGGCCGCGATCCACGGAGCCGCGGGCGCTGACGAGGGGGTGGACACGTGAGCAGCGCCGGGCCGGACCGGCTCCCGTCGTTCGCCCGCCGCGTCATCGCGCCGTTCGTCGACCGCTCGGTCGCGGAGCGCCTTTTGATAAGCGTCGCCGCGATCCTGCTGTCGATCGTCGTCGGCTTCGTCATCGTGCTCGTCTCCGGCCGGATCGCCCAGTGTAGCACCGCCGAGTGGACGATGCCGCTGATCGGGATGGGTTTCTGTTACGACCCCGTCGAAGTGTATCTCGTCCTGTTCAACGGCGCGCTCGGGTACCCGTTCGCGGTCGGCGAGCCCGGGCTGCTCGACCCGAACTGGTCGCCGTTCAACCTCTCGCTCGGGCTCACGCTCTCGGAGACGACGCTCCTCATCTTCACCGGGCTCTCCGTCGCCGTCGCGTTCCGCGCCGGCCTGTTCAACATCGGGACGCAGGGACAGCTGGTCGTCGGGGGGCTCGCGACCGCGCTGACCGTGCTCGCGGCGGCGCCGCTGCTCCCGACGGGACCGGTCGCGGGCGTGGCGCTGATCGTCGTCGGGATCGTCGCCGGCGCCGTCGGCGGCGGCTTTTGGGGCGCGATACCGGGTGCGCTGAAGGCGTACGCCGACGCCAACGAGGTGATCACGACGATCATGCTCAACTTCATCGCGGCGAACATCGCGTACGTGCTCGTGTTGGAGGTGTTCCGCGCCGAGGGCTCGTCGGTGGTCGCCACGGCGTACGTCCCGGAGTACGCCCAGTTCCTCCCGTGGTTCTTCCCGCAGTCCAGCGACTTCGCCATCTTGGCGCTGCTCGTCGGGATCGGCTTCATCGGCGCGCTCTACTACGTCGTCGAGCACACGTCGTTCGGCTACGACCTGCGCACCAGCGGGGTCCAGGCGGCCGCCGCCGAGTACGGCGGCGTGAACGCCAAGGCGACGACCGTCCGGGCGATGACGCTCTCGGGCGCGATCGGCGGCGTCGGCGGCGCGGTGTGGGTGCTGATGTCGGAGGGACGGTGGATGGCGTCGGTCCCCGCGCTCGGGTTCGACGGGATCACCGTCTCCATCCTCGCAGGGAACAACCCGCTCGGCGTGTTGCCGGCGGCGTTCCTGTTCGGACTGCTGAAGGGCGGCGCCCTGGAGATCGGCTTCCGAACCGGCGTACCGACCGAGCTCGTCGAGGTGCTGCGCGGGCTGATCATCCTGTTCGTGGCCATGCCGGAGTTCTTCCGGATGATCGGCGAGTACGTCGGACTCAGTTCGCGGGGCCCGAGGAGACCGGATGCGGGCGGCACCGACGAGGCGGCCGCCGTCGAGGGAGGTGAGGCCGATGCGTAACCCGCTCGCCGACGTGTCGATTCCGATCCTCGACGACCTGATCGACGACGACTACGTGCGGTCGCTCGTCGTGGGCACCGTGACGGTGCTCGGCCTGTTGGGGCTGCTCGGGCTGGTGTTCCCCGAATCGGTCGCCGGCGACCTCGCCGGGATCGTCTTCTCGTCGAGCACCGCGGCGTCGACGTCGCGGCTGGCGGCGCCGATCGTGCTGGCCGGACTCGGCGGCATCTTCGCGGAGAAGTCCGGCGTCATCAACATCGGGCTGGAGGGGCTGCTGATCATCTCGGCGTTCATGTCCGTGTACGTCGCCTCCGTGGTCGGGATCGGCAACGCCGTCTTCGGGGTGCCGGCCATCTGGGTCGGATTCTTCGGCGGGATCGCGGCGTCGACCGCGCTCGCCGGCGTCTTCGGGATCGTGTGCATCGAGTTCAAGGCCGACCAGATCATCGCAGGACTGGCGGTGTGGCTCATCGCGCTCGGGCTGGCGCCGTTCATGTCGACGGTGTTCTTCGGCGGGGTCAACACGCCGAACCTCGGCGCGCGCGTCGGGTGGGAGTACTCCGCGGTGATGGTCGTCGTCGCGACGCTCGTCTCGTGGTGGGCGCTGAACCGCACCGCGTTCGGGAAGCACCTCCGGGCGGCCGGGGAGAATCCGAAGGCGCTCGACACCGTGGGCGTCTCCGTCTCGAAGGTGCGTCACGCGGGCGTCTTGCTGTCCGGCGTCCTCTCGGGCATCGGCGGCTCCGCGCTCGCGCTGTCGATCGGCCAGTTCGTCGGCTCCGGCGAGACGATGGTGCAGGGGAAGGGGTTCATCGCCATCGTCGCGTACCTGTTCGGGAACTACAACCCGCTCGGGACGCTCGGCGCGGGCGTGCTGTTCGCCGGCCTCGACGCGATCCAGATCCGGCTCCAGCAGCTCGGGTACGCGGTCCCCGACACGCTGGTCCAGACGATCCCGTACGTCGTCGTGATCGTCGTCCTCGCGTTAGTCGGCCGGACGCGGCTCCCGGCGGCCGCCGGGGAGCACTACGAGACCGAGGACTGAGGCGGGGCGACCACCGACCCGTGACGCCGGGCCCGCGAGGGTGCCCGCTCAGTCCGACACCGATCCCGCCCCGCCGCGGTCCGACGCGGGGGACGGGAGGCGCAGGTCGGCGAACTCCGCCAAGTCACCGACACCGGTGACGATCCGGACCTCGGCCGTGACGGGCACGCCGACACAGGAGAGGCGGGCGTTCGTCTCCCGGATCTGCTCGTCCGAGAGTATCGACTGTCCCGGCATCGCCACGTCGCCGTCGACGACGATGACGGCGCAGTTCGAACACGCGCCGCCGCGGCAGGCGTACGGCCACGACCGCCCGCCGCGTTCGGCCGCCTCGAGGATCGACTCGTCCGGCTCGACGAGGAACCGGCCGTACTCGGGCAGCCCGATGTCCGACTCCGCCGCCTTCTCGAAGAGGTCCGGGTCGTCGAGCGACCAGCCGCGCTCGGTCATCGCGTCGTAGTCGAGGTGGAACACCGTCGACGCATCGCCCGTGACGAGGGGTTCGACCCCGCCCTCGGCGTACCCGCGGATCACGTTCGCCGCCTCGGCGACGGGGCGGTCCGCCAGCTCGGCGAACCACCGCTCGACCGACTCGATCGCGAGGTTCGACTCCGCCGCGACCGCCTCCATGTCGACCCCCTCCAGCCGGGCAATCTCGGCGACGTACGCCGGCGAGTCGAGCGAGTCGAGCGTCTCCTCGACCGCCTCGACCGGCCGGTCGTACCAGGACGCCAACTCCCTCGGACCGATCCCTCTGTCGTACGCGACGGCGAGCATCAGCGCCGCGGTCGTCTCCCCCGTGCGAACTTCGCGGAGCCACGCGCGGAGCCGGTCCGTCTCGACGTGTCGGAGTCCGCTCATATTCGCGTTCTCGGCCTCGCACCGGTTAAAAACGGGGCCTGAACAGTCAGGTACCGCCCCGTCGCCGACTCGGGAGCCTCCCGGCCGGTGACGCCGTCGGCCGCGCGACCGTCGCGCGCGAACCGAGTGCGGCTCCTGTCGGCCCGGAGAGGACCGAATCGGGAACAAAGAGTTTTGCCACCGGGGGAACGACCCACGTGACATGACCATCGACGAGTACGACGTCGTCGTGGCCGGCGCCGGGACCGCCGGCTGTTACGCCGCCGCGACGATCGCGAACGAGGGCCTCGACGTCGTCATCGTCGAGCGAAAGGACGAGGAGGAGGCCGGACACATCGCCTGCGGCGACGCGCTGAAGGGCGCGGACGCCTTCCCGGAGGCCATCCCGAAAGAGCGGCTCGAACCGGCGTTCACCAACACCGAGGTGGACCACGGCCGGTTCGAGATTCCCCAGGAGGACACGGTCCTCGAGATCCCCGTCCCCGGCGAGCTGGCCGTCATCGACCGCTGGGAGTACGGGCGACGGATCATCGCGGGCGCCGAGGACGCCGGCGTCGACTTCCACTACGACACCGTGATCAACGACGTGATCCAGACGGGCGACGGGCGGGTCACGGGGCTCCGCGCGAAGCGGAAGGGCGACCCGGTCACGTATTACAGCGACCTGGTGATCGACGGCGCCGGGTCGCTGTCGCTGCTACAGGACAAGGCGGACTTCGAGGGGACCACCTTCGACACCAACGTGCGCTACTCGCAGTTCTGCTCGGCGTACCGCGAGATCGTCGAGGTCCCCGAGCCGGTCGAGTGGGACGACGCGCTCGTGTTCAAGGCGACCGACCGCGCCGCGGGGTACCTCTGGTACTTCCCGCGGACGAGCACCGAGATCAACGCCGGGCTCGGCTTCCAGATGAACGAGAAGCCGATGCAGCTCGTCGAGGCGCTGAAACGCGACCTCCGGAATCGACCCGAGTTCGAGGGCGCGACGGTCACGGACAAGCTCGGCGCCGCGCTCCCCACCCGCCGCCCGTACGACTCGGCGGTCGCCCCGGGGTACATGGCGGTCGGCGACGCGGCGGGCCACGTCAATCCGACCACCGGCGGCGGCATCGCCGGGGCGGCGTACGCGGGCAAGTACGCCGGCGAGCAGGCCGTGAAGGCCATTTCCGACGGCGACGTCAGCGAGGAGAACCTCTGGCGGTACAACACGCGCGTGATGGACCACTTCGGCGGGCGCTACGCCGGGCTCGACGTGTACAACGTGCTCTCCACGGCGGTCGACGTAGACGACTTGATGGGGCTGCTCGCCGCGCTCCCCGGCGAGAAGCTGGCCGAGGCGCTCTACGAGGGCTCCACGTCGATGTCGTTCGGTCTGAAGCTGAAGGCGGCGATCAAGAGCTTCGGCTACTGGGGGACGATCCGGAACTTCTACCAGACGAAGACGCTCGCCGACGAGCTGCTCGCGCACTACGAGTCGTACCCGACCAGCCCGGCCGCGATGGCGAACTGGACGGGCGAGCGCGACGCGATCATGGATCGGATCTACGAGACCACGGGCGCCGATCCGAAGTACTGAACGGGGCGGTCGATCGGCAGGACGGCGTTACCCGGATGCTCAAAACTCGTCTCCGCGTGAAGATGGCGGTGATTGATGAGACTCAACTGAATAATGAGTATAAGACATGGGTACTATTCAGCGGGAAGACGCGAAGGGAATCCTGAACGAGACGGCCATGACGATCCACAAACGAGAGACGGGCGCGGAGGGCTTCCAGACGGTGTGTGGGCAGACGTGCCACCTCGAACGGGGACAGCTCCGGAAGATCCGCGTCGAGCAGGCCACCGGTGAGCTCGACGCGGACAAGTGCGGGCGCTGTTTCGAGGACGGCCGGGGGTACTAGTTCACGCGGGGGAAGCGCCCGCGCGTCGTTGCCGCCTCCGCAGATCACCGCGGCCTGCCGGCCCGCCTCTCGGACGTCGTTTCCGACGCGATATCGGGAGGCCGTCGCTGTGCGCCGGTGTGTGACGCTCGCGTACTGAGGGATCGGTGGCGTGCGCAGCGGCGACAGACACCGGTTCCAACGGAGCCGCGTTCTCAGTCCCACGTCACCCACAGCAGGAAGCCGAGCGCGACCGTCTGGAAGACGTGGACGACGACGTTCGCCCGCCACGCCAGCGGGGGCATGTCGGTCGCGAACCACCCGGCTAGCACGGGGTGATACAGGTAGAAGTACAGCGAGAGCGCGTTCTGCGCGAGAAGCACGGCACCGAACGCCGCCAGCCCCACGGAGTGCTTCGACCGGAAGGCGAGGTAGTTCCGCGCCCACACCCAGGTGAGCGCGAACAGCATCGCGAGGTTCACGGCGACGCTGACGCGCGCGACGTCTACCCACTGCATCGCTCACACCCCCAGAGCGCCGTCGCCGTCGCGTCGGCGGTCGCCACGGTCGCGTCGGCGCTCGTCGCGGTCATACCGGGAGGCCGTCGGCGATCTCCTCGACGAGGTCCCAGTGTCGCCGGGTGCCCTCGGTCGGGTAGTACACCGTGCCGTAGCCGTCCCCGGTGCGCTCGACCACGTCGTGATCGCGGAGCACGTCCAGGTGGTGTCGCACCGTCGTGTAGTCCAGGTCGAGGTGCTCGGCCAGCTGGTTCGCGTTCCGCGGGCGGTCGTCGATCGCCCTGAGAATCCGGACTCTGTTCGGGCCGCCGCGAGTCCCGGTGAGCACGTACCAGAGGACGGCCTCCATGCCCGTATCGAGGTGTTCGCGGCGCCTAAACCTACCGCCGCCGGAACCGCGCGGACTCGGTTCGTCCGGCTCACCAGCGCGATCGGATCGGACGCGATTCCCTCACGGGCGCGTCTTGGCAACCCGCAGGATCGCTCCGCTCAGCACGTCGATACCGACCGCGATGTCGTCCTCAACCACGTCGAAGGTGCTCGTGTGGTGGCCGCCCGGGTGGTCGGTGCCGACGCCGACGTAGCAGGCGAGTCCCCCCTTATCTTGGACCGCCTGCATGAGGTAGGTCGCGTCCTCCGAGCCGCCCAGGTCGTCGCTCTCGACGATCTCGGTGACGCCCGGGGTCTCGCCCGCGACCTCGCCGACGATCCCGGCGAGCGCGGCGTCGCTGGTCGCGCTCGGGGCCTCGCCCTTCGTGGCAACGTCAACCTCGCAGTCGTGCATCTCGGCCGCCGAGTCCAGGATCCGGTCGGCGTGGTCGGACATGTACGAGGCCAGCTCCGTCGTCGCGCCCCGCAGCTCGCCCTCGATGAACGACTCCTCGGGGACGATGTTCGTCGCCGTGCCGCCGCCGACGAGGCCGGCGTTCACCCGGGTCGGTCCGTCGGCGTGACGCGGGATCGCGTAGAGGTTCTGGATCGCTGACGCCATCGCCTGGACCGCGTTGCGCCCCTGTTCGGGGCGCGCGCCGGCGTGAGACGGCTCGCCGGTAAACTCCGCGAGGAAGTGGCGGACCGCGAGGAACCCCCCGACGCCGCAGACGACCTCGCCGGAGGGGTGGTCGAGGCCGACGTGGACCGCGTAGAGGTAGTCGACGTCGTCGAGGTGGCCGGACTCGGCCATCGGCTTCCCGCCCGCCACCTGTTCTTCGCCGGGCTGGAAGAACACCTTCAGCGTGCCCGCGAACTCTGAGTCGAGCACCGCGTCGAGCGTGCCGAGCCCCATGGTCGCGTGGGCGTCGTGGCCGCACGCGTGCATGAACCCCTCGTGCTCCGAGCGGAACCCCTCGTCGACGGGGACGTGACCGCCGTCCCCGGACTCGCGGATCGGCAGCGCGTCGATGTCGACGCGGAGCCCGATCACGGGGCCGTCGCCGCGCTCGACGACGGCGACGCAGCCGGTGTAGCCTCCGGAAAGCTCGTCCACGACGTCCGGATCCGCGCCCGCGTCACGGGCGCGCTGCTCCCACTCGGCGAGTTCATCGCCGCCGGGGACGTTCAGCCGGTCGTCGGTCGCGAGGGCGTCGCGGCCGACGTGCAGTTCGGTGAGGTCGCGTTTCCGGAGCTCCTCGACGATCCGGGCGGTGGTGTAGAACTCGCACCACGCGGGCTCGGGGTGGCGGTGGAGGTCGCGGCGGAGCTGTCGGTACGCGTCGGATTCGAGCGCGCTCATACGCGTCGGTGACCTCGGGTAGGCTTAAAATGTCGCGTGCCGGAAGCGGTCGGCAGAGGCGTCGGCCGCGGTGACTCCGCGCTCGGCCCGACGGTCAGTCGTCGCGCTCCCCCTCGATCCGATCGGCCTCGCGGACCAGTTCGCTCGCGACCGTGCGGGCCTGTTCCGGCGTGAGGTCCACGCGGTCGGCGTGGAGCGGGAGCCGGTCGACGAGGGCGGAGACCGAAGGCCGGGTCGCCCGGCTCGAACCGATTCGCTCTGACGCGATCGCGACGTCTTCGGAGACACGCGACACGAACGGCTCGGACACACGCGACACGAACGACCCCGACGCCCCGCCACGGCGCAGGCGCCAGACACGCGCGCGAGCGAGTGGGGTCCGCGCGTGCCAGTATACGCATGTTTGTTTGGATATTCGGATACAATCTGAATATTTCTGACTTATAAGACATCAAAAAACCATACCAAAACGATTATACCGCGAATGTTCCATGTAACACCCAGAACGCAACTGATGCGAACTCACGTGCACGGGCCACCTGTTTCGGACCGGTCACGGATCGACACCGTCGGCGAGGCGCTCGGCAACGCGCCCTCCTCTCGGGATCGGGGGCGTCGATGAGCGAGTGGACGCCCACGACGTGTATGCGGTGTGCGGTGGGCTGTGGTCACCTCCAACGGGGCTACGTCAACAACTACGGGCTCGACACCGTCCGCGGCGACACGGCGCACCCGGTGAACCGCGGCCTGGCCTGCCAGCGGGGGATCGACGAGACCGCCGATCCCGAGGGGGAGTGGCTGACGCGGCCGCTCATCAGAGAGGACGGAACCCTCGTCCCGACCAGCTGGGAGCGGGCGATCGGAACCGTCGTCTCGCGCTTCGGGGACGCGCTCGCCGAGACGCCGGACGGCGTCGCGGTGTTGGGGAGCGGACAGCAGACGAACGAGGCGGCGTACGCGCTCGGGAAGCTCGCCCGCGGCGGCTTCGGCACCCGCTACTACGACGCCAACACCACCCTCTGTATGGCCTCCGCCGTCACCGCCTACTACCAGGCGTTCGGGAGCGACGCCCCGCCGCCGACGTACGACGACATTCCCGACGCCGACACTCACGTGGTCTGGGGCGCGAACCCGGCGGTGGCGCACCCGGTGATGTACCGGTGGATCGCCGACAGCGCGAGCGACGACGACGGCGAGCTGATCGTCGTCGACCCCGTCGAGAGCGAGACCGCCGACGACGCTGACCTCCACGCGCAGGTCGACCCCGGCACCGACCTCGCGTTCGCCCGGGCGGTGCTGGCGCACGTCGTCGACAGCGGCGGCGTCGACCGCGAGTTCGTCGCCGAGGCGACGGTCGGCTTCGAGGCGACGGTCGAGTCGCTCCCGCCGGTCTCGGAGGCGGCCGCGACCGCCGGCGTCGCCGTCGAGACGGTCGAGCGCGTCGCCGACGCGCTGACGCGGTCGACGCTCCTGTACTGGGGGATGGGCGTCAACCAGAGCGTCCAGGGGACCGCGACCGCTCGGGCGCTCATCGACCTGTGTCTCGCGACCGGGAACCTCCGGCCCGGGAGCGGACCCTTCTCGCTGACCGGGCAGGCGAACTCGATGGGGACGCGGGTCTGCTCGTCGAAGGGAACCTGGCCCGGCCAGCGCGGGTTCACCGACCCGGACCACAGACGGATCGTGGCCGACGCGTGGGGCGTTCCGCGGAGCCGGCTCCCAGATGACCCGGGGCCGGGACCGGTCGGGATCGTCGACGCCGTGGCGGACGGGCCGCCGGAGGCCTGTTGGACGGTGGCGACGAACCCCGTCGCGGGGATGCCCGACGGCGACCGCGTTCGGGAGGCGCTCGAGGACACCTTCCTCGTCGTCCAGGACGCGTTCCGCACCGAGACCGCCGAGCTGGCGGACGTGGTGTTGCCCGCGGCGACGTGGGGCGAGTCCGAGGGCACGGTGATGAACATGGAGCGGCGCGTCTCGCGGGTCCGCGCCGCCACGGGGACCTCGCCGAAGATCAAACAGGACCTCGACATCGTCGTCGCGATCGGCGCGGCGATCGACCCGGCGCTGTTCCCCGAGCCGACGGTCTCGCCGGAAGCGGTGTTCGACGAGCTGCGCGGGCTGACCGCGGGGACGCCGGCGGACCTCTCCGGCCTCTCGTACGGCCGGCTGGACGCGGAGCTCGCGGTCCGCTGGCCCGCGCCGACCCCCGAGGCGGAGGGCGGGTATCGGTACGTCGACGGGGACGGCTGGGAGTTCCCCACCCCCTCGGGCCGCGCCCGGTTCTCGACCGGGACCCACGACGGGCTCGCCGAGCCGACCGACGACGAGTACCCGCTCACGCTCACGACCGGGCGGCGGGCCGACGCGTACAACACCGGCGTTCGCAGCCGCGGCGACGAGGCCGACGCGCTTCCGACGGCGCGGGTCCACCCGGAGACGACGCGGGAGCACTTGGGGGCGCTCGACCGCGGGAAGACGGTCCTCTCGTCGCGCCGCGGGTCGACGACGGTCGCGGTCAACCCGGACGACGGGGTCCCGAAGGGGATGGTGTGGCTGCCGATCCACCACCCGGCGGTGAACGCCCTCACGCTCCCGGTCGTCGATCCCGAGTCCGACGAACCGAACTTCAAACAGTGCGCGGTGGAGCTCAGCGCGCCCGAGGACGGCCGAAGCGACCTCACCGACAGTTCGAGACGGACGAACTGCACCGAGTCCTACTCTTAAATTCGTCATGACAAATTTAGAATAAAACTGCGTGCGAAGACTGTTGAGAACGAGCCAGTACGGACCCGGAAAGACAGTTGGATTATCAAACGAGTCGTTTATCATCATCTGAATCGTCCCATCGGTAGGTGAGAAATCACGTGCTCGGACGGGTACTTTCGTCTCCGGTGGGCCGTTGCCGGACCGACACGTTCGAGCCGGTATCGGACCGTTCAGACCGAGGGGGGAACCCCGCTGATCGGGCTTTCGACCGTCTCGGATCGGCGACTGTCACGGATCGCCGACCGCCGTCCGCTTACGGGAGCGAGGTTCGCAGTGAAGCCCGCTGACCTGCTGTACGGGAAGTACCGGAACCTGATCTTGGCGACGGCGATGTTCAACCTCGGGTTCGTCATCTGGTTCTCGTTCGCACCCTTCACCGGCGGCATCGCCGCGGAGTTCGGCCTCTCGGTCCAGCAGCTCGGGATCGTCGCGAGCGCCGCTATCGTCGCCGTCCCCCTCGGCCGCATCCTCATCGGGCCGCTGACGGACCGGTTCGGGGCGAACGTCACCGGCGGAGTGACGCTCGTCACCGTCGGGACGTTCGCGATCCTGAGCGCGTTCGCACAGACCTACGAGGTGTTCACGGCCTCCCGGATCGTCGCGTCGCTCTCGGGGATCACCTTCGTCATCGGTATCCAGCACGTCGCCGAGTGGTTCGAGGAGGAGAACCTCGGGACCGCAGAGGGGATATTCGCCGGGATCGGCAACGCCGGCGCCGGGCTGGGGGCGTACTTCACCCTGCCGCGGATCTTCGGCGAGGGGTACGTCGACCCGATCTTCGGCCCGGGGTTCCTCGCCACCTCGTCCAACTGGCGGGCGGCGTTCTTCTACACCGGGGCGCTCGCGGTGCTGCTCGGGACCGTCTACTACGTCTTCGGCGGGGCCGCGAAGAGCGAGGCGAAGCGGGAGGCGACGAAGGCGGGCGTGAGCTGGGACCAGTGGCGCTTCATCGCCACCCGCTACGGCGCGGTCGTCCTCTCGGTCGCGTACGTGATGTCCTTCGGGCTCGAACTCGCGATGAACGGGTGGCTCGGGACCTACTACCGGGAAGCGTTCGGCCAGGGCGACGTGGTGATCGCCGCGACGTTCGCCGCCACGTTCTCGGTCGCCGCCGGGCTTCTCCGGCCGATCGGGGGATACATCAGCGACGTCGTCGCCCGCAACGAGCGGAACGTCATCCCGTTTTTCGCTGGGCAGTACCGCAACCAGTGGACGTTCGCCACGCTCTCGTTCGTGGTCCTGTCGATGTTCGGCATGACGCTCGCCGGGCTGACGGGGAACATCTACGTCGCCGTCGTCGCCGGCTTCCTCGTCGGGACCGGCTGCGCGTTCTCCGAGGGCGCGATCTTCGCGCAGGTGCCCGCCATGTTCCCGGACAACTCCGGATCCGTCGCCGGCATCGTCGGCGGGATCGGCACCGTCGGCGGGGTCGTCTACCCCCTGGCGTTCTCCGCGGCGTTCCTGCCGAACCTCCACGTCGGCTACGCGATCGTGGGAGCGTCGATGCTTCCGATCTTGGGGCTCACGGCGTGGGTGTTCCAGCCGAAGATCGCGGCCCGTGCGAACGACGACGGGTGGCTCGTCTCCGGTGAGCGCGTCGTGGCGACCGACGACGACGACTGAGCCGACCCACCCGCTCGGCGGGGCGACTCCTCGTTCACGTGGCGTCGGGGTCCGCGACGGGTTCCTCGACGCGGGCGTCGGGGTCCGCTTCGCCTCCGGTCCCCGGCTCGTCCTCGTCCCTCGGTTCCGACTCCCGTCCGTCGAGCGGCTCGATGGGCGCGAGCGGGGCGTAGCGTCGGATCCGCTCGACGCTATCGCGCGCCCCCCGCCGCGTGGCGTATCCCTGACCGGAATCGAGCAGGATGTCGCCGTTGCGGTGTCGGAGCCGAAACCGGTGTTTTCCCGCCCGGTCCGCGTACAGTTCGAACGCCGCGCGGCCGATATCGAGGAGGTCGGCGACCGGAGCGTACTCCCGAGCGCGGGCGAGCGACTCGCGGGCCCCTCGCTCGCTGTCGAACGACCGAACGCTCCGCGCGATGGGGCGTCCGTTCCCCGCCCGGAGCCGCCAGCGGTACCCTCCCCCGCCCTCCCACGTCAGATCCGGGTCCCGTTCGTCGTCCGCGAGGCCGTCCCGGGCGCCCTTGGCCCCGTTCACCGCCCCCGAACGAGCGGCGTACCCCGTCGGCGACTCGGCGAGCGCACGGCCGTTCGGCCCCACCAGCCGCCACCGCCAGGCCCCTCCCTCGTCGCGGTACACCTCGAAGCCGGCCGGGTCACACCGGAGGTACGCCGCGGGGCCGACCAGCTCTCGGAGCGCGGTTATCGCCCGACGGACGCCCCGGCGGGAGGCGTATCCCTCCCCGCCGTCCGCGAGGACGTCGCCGTTCTCGTGTCGGAGCCGGAAGCGTGCCTCGCCCGCTCGGTCGGTGTACACCTCGAACCGAGCGCGAGTCCACGGCACCTCGTCCGGGTCGCCCTCACGCAGGGTGGTCTCGCCCGCCGGCGGACGCGGCGAGCGATAGGCTTCCGACTCCCTCCGTGAGCCGACGGCGCCCGTCGACCGCCCTCGCTTGGGCGTCACGTGCCAGACCCCGGGAGCGCCGGCGAGCTGGAGGTAGAGCGCGTGAATCTGGATGGCCCAGCCGACGGGGATCCACAGGTAGGCGTGACCCAGCATCTGCGCCCGCCGGCCGACCCCCCGTGGGAACTCGATAGCGGGGTCGCGGAGCGTCGCGTACGCGACGGAGGCCCCGCGGGCGGGGAGCAACAACAGCGCGAGGCCGACGGCGATGACCCCCGGAAGCGGGCTCCCGAAGCCGACGAGCGACAGCAGGAACAGCGCCGGAAACACCGTGTACAGCGGCGCGCTCACGGAGGCGAAGAGCAGCCAACAGACGCCGACGGTACGCTTGAGCCCGAGCGAGCGCCAGGATCGGACCACGCGAAGTCCGTGCTTCGCCGTCACCTGCGCCCAGCCGCGGGCCCACCGGACCCGCTGGCGGATCAGCGCGGGAACGGTGGTCGGGGTGAGCTCGTACGCGACCATCTCGGCGTCGTAGGCCACCTCCCAGTCCGTTTCGATCAAGAGCCGGACCGTCAGGTCGATGTCCTCGGTGAGCCGGGCGGGCGACCAGCCGCCGACCGACGGCGGCACCTCTCGCCGGAAGATCGCCGCCGAACCGGCGAAGTGGGCCGCACCGAACACCTCGCTCATGAACGGGTGTTCGACCCACGTGCTGTGTTGCCGCTCCGCGCTGACGAACCGCGAGAGCCGGTCCGCTTCCGGGTACTTCGCCGCCTTCCGGCCCTGGACCACGCCGACCCGGGGCGACGCCTCCAGCCTGGCGAGCCCGCGGGCGAGGAACTCGGGTCCGACCGTCTCGTCGGCGTCGAGCAACAGCGCGAACGGCGTCTCGATGTGTTCCCACGCGGCGTTGAGGTCGCCCGCCTTCGAGCCGGCGGTCCCTTCCATCACCGCCACGCGGTCGGGGTACCGGTCACGGAACTCGCGGGCGACCGCGACCGTACCGTCGGCGGACTTCGCCGCCGGCACGATCAGGAACCGGATCCCGGGCAGCGCCTTCAGATTATGCGAGAGGCTCTCGGGCAACACCGACCCCTCGTTCGCCGCGGACACCACGACCGTCACCGGGGCGTCGGGGTCGTGCGGACGCGGTTCCGGTCGGTCGCCGCGGAGCCAGCGGCGGGCGTGGAGCAGCATGAGGTACTCGAAGCCGACTCCGGCGGTCAACAGCACGAGGTAGCCGCCGAGGAGCGGCAGGAACGCGTCGACGTACGCCAGCAGGACCGCGAGCAGCAGCACGTTCACCAGCGCGACCGTGGTGAACGCGTGTTGGACCGCCGTCGCGGTCACGCCGACGATCGCGGCCGGGAGGTCCGGCGTCCGCGGCGCGGGCGTCTGCGCCCCGAGCGCGCCGACGGCACCGAGACCGGCGACGACTAGCGCGGGGCGTACCGCCGACGGCGCGGTCACGATCGGGTCGGGACCCGCGGTCAGCGCGACGACCAGCGTCGCGAGCGCGCCAGTCCCGACCGCGACGAGCAGCGCCGCCTCCCAGTAGCGCGCCGCGGAGTGGGGTCGGGGCGGCGCCACGCTCAGCGCTCGGTGGCGCATCCAGAACACGTGAACGGCCAGCGCCCCGAAACCGCTGGCGTACGCCAGGAGGGCCGCGCGGGGAACGAACGGCCCGGGATCCAACACGAGCGCGGAACCCAGCAGCACCGCCTGGTGACCGCTGAACGGGACGGCGACGCGCTCGCTTCGAGAGGCCCCGGAGATCCGCACGTCGATCGCGAGGAGGAACGCCTGGGCGCCGGCCGCCAGGGCGACGACGCGCACGGTCGTCGGGAGTCCCTCGACCGGCACCTCGCCGGCGAGCGCGAGGGCGACGACGAGCGCGACGGCCCCGAACAGGATCGTGGCGGCCCCGCCGACCGGGCGGGCGGCGCGGATACGCGTGAGCCGCCAGGCGTCCGCGAACGCGGCGATCGTCAGCACGGTGACGCCCCCCGCGAGGAGCGTCCACCCGACCGACGAGTCCCACAGCCCCGCGATCACGACGCCAGCGACCGCGGCGAGCATCGAAAGAAACCAGATAGCGTCGTATATTCGGAAGGAAGACATCGGAAGAGTATACGTCTAGAGAACATATAAGTATAGATGAATATCTTTATTAGTTGTTCGTTTTAGCTGGAAATAATACTCGTCGGAAGAGAACGTCACGCGGGAACTGTGTTGGGTATCAGGGGTCGTTCGACGGCCGAGCTCCGGTTCCGCTGGTCAGTCTCGTCGATGCCCGAGCGGCTTCTTTTGGTCGACTTCGACTTCGACGTGGATCGAGTCGGGGAAGTCGCGACCGACGACTTCGCGGGCGATGTCGTCGGAGCCGTGGATCTCCATCGACCGCTTGTACACGGAGTAGCTCCACGGCGAGAACTCGTCGCCGACGCGAAGCTGTTTATAAAGCGGGACGCGGACCGTTTCGGCGGGCGTGGCGTGCGGGCCCTTGCACTCCGCGCCCTTGCGTTCGAGCGTCGACTTGAGCTCCTGGACCGTCTCGGCGAGCACGTCGCGGTCGCCGGAGGCGAAAGAGAGTTTGGTGACGAAGGTCATAGCTGGGGGTCGTGCGGCCATGGTCGCCCGAGGAGTAAAAACGCATCTACCGAGCGCACCGCGACCGCCGGGACCGTCCACGGTGATATATAAGCGTCCACACGAGCCCCGAGTGCGCCGTGCAGATCGGTTCACGGGTCCTGAAACGGCCGGTGCGTCGGGCAGTCCGACACCCTCTTTACGGGTGCTTGCTTACCTGACGCTAATGACGGTCGAAGCGACCAGTGCCGGAGCCATCCTCTTCCGCGATACCCGCGGCGAACGGGAGTACTTACTCCTGAAGAGCCGACCGGGGGACTGGGAGTTCCCCAAAGGCGGGGTCGAGGGGGACGAGGAGCTCCAGCAGACGGCGATACGGGAGGTGTCGGAGGAGGCCGGAATCGAGGATTTCCGGCTGATCGACGGCTTCCGGAAGGAGTACGACTACGTGTTCGAGGCGAGCGGCAACACCATCCACAAGACGGTTCACCTGTTCATCGCGCGCTCGTTCGAAGCGAGCGCCGAGATCTCGAACGAACACCGCGACCTGCAGTGGCGCGACTACGATCAGGCGCTCAACACGATCACGCAGGACGGCCCCCGCGACATCTTAGAGGAGGCCCACGAGTATCTCGACGAGCAGAAAGACGAGGAAACCGGCGACTACGTCTGAGCCGGCGGCGCACCGAGAGCCGACCGGACAGCGACGATCCGCGCCTCGGTGACCGGACGGTCAGCACCTCGGTGACCGGGCGTTCGGCGCCTCGGTGACCGGGCGTTCGGCGCCTCGGTGACCGGGCGTTCGGCGCCTCGGTGACCGGGCGTTCGGCGCCTCGGTGACCGGGCGTTCGGCGCCTCGGTGACCGGGCGTTCGGCGGTTCGTTTTTAAGGGCCCCCGCACTACCCCAGCCGTGACTCCGGACGCAGAGTTCGGCTACGAGCTCCTCGTCTGCCGGTACGCCGAGCTGGGGTGGCACCCGACCGACGGGCCGCGCCCGGCGCTCGTCTCCCGCCAGCTCGGCACCGCCGAGCGACGCTGGGACACGGTCGTGATCGAGGTCGACCCCGCGGCGTTCGCCGCGCGGCGCGCCTTCGGCGAGCGGACCATCGACTCCGACCTCCTCCACGTGGTCCGCCACGCCCCCGCGGCGTGGGCGTGGTACCGCGACGCGCTCCCCCACCCCGGCTACCCGTGGCGGTACGTCCGGCGGGCGGTCCACCGCGCCGCGGGCCGCGACCTGATCGAGAAGCGACGGCGGAACAACCGGATCCAGCTCCGTCGGAAGCGACCGTACCCCGACTGGGTCGAGCGGATCGTCGCGATCGAGAACAAGCCGGACCTGAACCGCTCCGCGGCCGACCGGCTCGCCGACCAGCTCGCTCACGACGTCGAGACCGGGCTGGCGGACGAGGCGTGGCTCGCGACCGAGACGACCGGCGAGCGCGTCGAGCCGGCGCTCCTCCGCGAGATGCCGGTCGAGGCCGGCATCCTCGCGACCGACTTCTCGGCGGGGGGACGCCGCGACGCGGCCGACGTGGCGTGGCACCCGAGCGACCTCTCGCCCGGAGACGCCCGATCCCGCGATCCCGACGTCGAAACGCTGCGGCTGGAGATCGCCGAACGCGCCTACGGGAAGGGGTGGCGCTCGTTCCACGACACGATGCGCCCCGACTGTCGCCACTTCGAACTGCGGCGCGAGGGGCGGGGGCTCGTCCCGTACTGCGCGGCGAAAGGGAGGGTACCAACCGCGCGGGAGTGTTCGGGTTCCTGCCCGTCGTTCACGCCCGAGCCGCCGACGTGGCGCACGAAGGGCTGGCCGATCGAGGGCGGCCCCGGGAAGGGGCTTAAACGGGTGCTGGCGAGGCGACGGGAGCGAGCCCGGGACCGGATCGAACCGGGCGGCGACTGAACCCCTACACCAACGCCGCCGCGAGCTTCTCCACCGGGTGCGGCGGCTCCGGCGCGGCGCCGTCGCGCTCCTTCAGCTGCGTCCGGCAGGAGGCGCCGGGGGCGACGAGCTCGTCGCCGTCGCTCTCCGCGACCTGGTCGAAGAGGATCCGCCCTATCGCCTTGCTCATCGAGTAGTGCTCGGCCTCGTAGCCGAACGACCCGGCCATCCCGCAGCAGGAGGAGTCGAGCGGGTCGACGCCGTAGCCGGCGCGGCGGAGCACGCCGACCGCGTGGTGGTCCTTCTTCGTCGCCTTCTGGTGGCAGTGACCGTGATACGTGAGCGACTCGGTGGGCGCGTCGAGGGTGAGCGCCTCGTCGAGCCGGTGGGCGTCGACGTACTCCATGATACCGTAGGTGTTCCCGGAGACGGTCGCCACGTCGCCGTCGGGCACGTCGCTGGCGTCGCCGTCGAGCAGGTCGTGGTAGTCGGACTGGAGCATCACGGCGTCGGTGGGCTCCACGACGACCACGTCCCAGCCGTCTCTGACGTCCGGCGCGAGCGTCTTCACGGCGTCTTCCGCCGCCGCGCGCGACTCGTCGAGCATCCCCTTCGAGTGCGGCGGGCGCCCGCTCCCGTCGACGTCCGGAATCCTGACGTGACAGTTGGCGGCCTCCAGCACCCGGACCGCCGCCTTCCCCGCGCCGGGGTTCGTGTAGGTGGTGTACACGTCGGGGAACAGCAGCACGTCGCGGTCGGCCTCGGCGCGCGGGACCCCGGCGCCGCCGCGGGCCTCGAACCAGTCGGTGAGGCTCTCCGAGCGGAAGGTCGGCAGGTCGCGCTCGCTCGCGATCCCGAGGGCCTTCTCCATGACGAGGCCGGCGCCGGGGAGCTTCCCGGGGAGGTTCGAGAGGGGGGCGAGCCTCGAACCGAGCGGCGCCAACCGCTCGAAGTTCCCGAGCAGCCGGGTGCGCAGGTCGATCCCGTGCTCCTCGTGGTGGGCGTGCTCGACCTCGGCCTTGAGCTTCGCCATGTCGACGCCGCTCGGACAGTCCTTCTTACAGCCCTTACAGCCGATACACAGGTCCATCACCTCGGTGACGAACTCGTCGTCGGTGGGGTCGTCCGGCAGCTCGCCGCTGATGGCGCCCCGAAGCATGTTCGCCCGGCCGCGGGTCGCCTGGATCTCCTCCTCGGAGGCGCGGTAGGTCGGGCACATCACGCCGCCGGTCGTCTCCTGCGGGCCGCGACAGCCGCCGCAGCCGTGACAGAGCTCGACCATCCCCTGCATTCCGTTGTCGACGGCCCACTCCATCGCGGGGTCGAAGCCGGCGTCGTACTCGTACTCCGAGTCGAACCGGAGGTGCTCGCTCATGTCGAAGTCGCCGCAGACGTTCCCCGGGTTGAGCAGCCAGTCGGGGTCGAAGGCGGTCTTGAGCTCGCGGAACGACTCCCAGAGGTCGTCGCCGTACAGCTTCCGGTTCCACTGGGTCCGGGCCCGGCCGTCCCCGTGTTCGCCGGAGACCGACCCGCCGAGCCTGACCACCGCGTCGGTGACGCGGTCGGCGATGTCCACCATCGCCTCGACGTCGTCGACCTCCTTCGTGTTGATCAGCGGGCGGATGTGGAGCACGCCGGGACCGGCGTGCGCGTAGAACGTCGCGAAGGTGTCGTTGTCCGCGAGGATCTCCTGGAACTCGCGGGTGTACTCGGGGAGGTGCTCCGGCGGGATGGCGCAGTCCTCGATGAAGGAGATGTGCTTCTCGTCGGTGGTCCGCGACAGGAGGATCGGGAGCCCCGACTTCCGCATCTTCCAGAACCGGTCGCGGTCCGCGGGGTCGTGCGCCTCCATCGCGTCGACCGCCCGGCGCGGCTGGCTCGTGACGCCGGTCGCGCCCTCGCTCGGGTCCGCCTCCGTCTCCGGACGCGGGCGGTCGGCCGTCGCGCCCACCCGGTCCGCGACCAGGTCGGCGACCTTCTGTCGCCCCTCCGCGTCGCTCTCGGCGTAGAACTCGACGAGGAGCACGGAGTTCGTCCCCTCGGGCAGCATCCCGACGACGTCCTCGAACTCGGGCGTGTCGGCGGCGAGCCCGAGGAGGACGTCGTCCATCACCTCGACGGCAGAGGGGTCGTGCTCGAGGATGGGCGCCACGTCCTCCATCGCGTCCAGGAGGTCGTCGTAGGTCAGGAGCGCGACCGCCTTCGTGTCGGGGATCTCGACGAGCGAGACGGTCGCCTCGGTGACCGTCGCGAGCGTCCCCTCGCTCCCCGCCATGAGCCGGGCGAGGTTGACGACGCCTGCCTCCCCGTACTCGCCGCGGTACTCGGCGAGTAGCCGGTCGAGGTTGTAGCCGGAGACGTTGCGTTTCATATCCGGATAGCGCTCGTCGATGGCGTCGGCGTCCTCGTCGAGGATCCGGACGATCTCGGCGTGGATCCGCGGGAGGAGGTCGTCGGCGTCGGGGTCGGCCGACTCGCGGAGGTCGTCGACGGCCACCTCGCCGAACGTGGTCACCGTCCCGTCCGCGAGCACGACCTCCGCCTCCTCCACGTAGTGGTCCGTCTTCCCGTACTTCAGCGAGTGCGAGCCGGTGGAGTTGTTGCCGATCGCGCCGCCGACCGCCGACTTGTCGCGCCACGCCGGGTCGGGGGCGAACTTCAACCCGTGCGACCTGACGGCCGCGTTGAGGTCGCCGACGTACGCGCCGGCCTGGACCCGGGCGGTCTTCGCGTCGGGGTCCGTCGAGCGCACCGCGTCCATCTCGTCGGTGATATCGAGGACGACCGCCTCGTTGACGGTCTGGCCGGCGAGCGACGTGCCGCCGCCCCGCGGCAGGACGGGGATCCCCTCCGCGAAGCAGTACTCGTGGACCGCCGCCACGTCCGCGGTGGACTCGGGCATCACGACGCCGATTGGCGTGACCTCGTACCCCGAGGCGTCGGTCGCGTAGAGCCGCTTCGAGTAGTCGTCGAACCGCACGTCTCCCTCGACTCGGCGGTCGAGCGCGTCCACCAGCTCCGGCCGGTCGACACCGCCCCCGGTGTAGTCGAAGTCTCCCCCGTCTCTCGGGTCCGGGTCCGGCGTGTTGGTTGCCATGAGATACCTTCACGGTCGAAACATGAAAAAGCCCCTGACCCCGACGGGAATACGAGAATCCGGTGTGGTCCGACCGTACCGGTCCGGCCCCGCGAGAGCTGTCGACTGCGTGGAGCGCGTCCGAGGGAGGTGGCGAAGGCGAGCGACGCGGAGCGCGGGCCCGGACCGCCGCGGTCCGGGAGCCGGCACAACACCCATATATATCCACTTGAATGATGAAGTATGTCAGTCGCCGACCGCTCGACGTTCAAACGCCGTCTCGACTCCCTCGGCGTGACCGTCTCCGAGGGGCCCGAGAGCGCGTGTGCAGATCTGATCGACGAGGCCGCCGGCGAACCGGCGGTCGGCGTCGCACTGGGCGCCGAGGGCGAAGGCGCGGTCGACTCGACGGCGGCACTGCCGGCCCGCGTCGAGACCGACCCGACCACGGCCCAGCTCCGCGCGGCCCACACCGGCGTCACGGACGCGTCGCTGGGTGTGGCCGAGTACGGGAGCGTCGCGATCGAGACCGATCCCGCGGGCACGGAACCCGTGAGCCTCTTCGTCGACCGCCACGTCGTCGTCCTCCGCGAGGCCGACCTCGTCCCGGACATGCCCGACGCGTTCGAGTGGCTCGGCCCGAAGGCGCGCGACGAGTCCGTCGACGTCGTGTTCGCGACCGGGCCGAGCGCCACCGCCGACATGGGCGGACTCGTCCACGGCGCGCACGGGCCGAAGGAGGTCCACGTGGTGCTGTTGCGAGACGAGACGGACGAGGCCGCGACGGACCCCGAGGTGACCCCCGATGAGTAGCGACGCGCCGAAGGGCGACCGCATCCGCGAGCTGATGGCCACCGAGGGCGACGCGGTCTCCGAGAACACCCGCGGCTTCAACGAGGGGCGGTACGAGTCGACCGGACGGCTCGACGACTACGAGGCGCTGAAAGCCGACGCGCGGGAGATCAAAGAGGACGCGATCGAGCGGCTCCCGGAGCTCATCGATCGGGTGAGAGAGACCGTCGAGGCCGACGGCGGCACCGTCTACGTCGCCGACGACGCGGCCGACGCGAACCGGTACATCACCGAGCTGACCGCCGAGGAGCGGGACGCGGACCGCCTCGTGAAGTCGAAGTCGATGACCTCCGAGGAGATCGAGGTGAACGAGGCGCTCGAGGCCGAGGGCGTCGAGGTTATCGAGACGGACTTGGGCGAGTGGGTGCTCCAGCTCGCCGACGAGGCGCCCTCCCACATCGTCGCGCCCGCGATCCACAAGTCCCGCGAGTCGATCGCGGAGCTGTTCGCGGAGCGGTTCGACCCGGAGGACCCGCCCGAGACCGCGGAGGAGCTCACGATGTTCGCCCGCGAGCGGCTCGGCGAGCTGATCGAAGACGCCGACGTGGGGATGACGGGCGCGAACTTCGTCGCGGCCGACTCCGGCACCATGCTCCTCGTCACCAGCGAGGGCAACGCCCGGAAGACGGTGACCGCGACGGACACTCACATCGCGGTCGCCGGCGTCGAGAAGATCGTGCCGACCGTCGAGGACTTCGCCCCGTTCGTCGAGCTGATCGGACGCTCCGGCACCGGGCAGGACGTGACCTCGTACATCTCCACGCTGACCCCGCCCGTCGACTCGCCGGTACCGGACTTCCGGAACGACGCGGAGCCGCTCGCCGACGGCTCGGGCGACGACCGTGACTTCCACCTCGTCCTCATCGACAACGGTCGGCTGGCGATGCGCGAGGACGAGCAGCTGAAGGAGACGCTGTACTGCATCCGGTGTTCGGCCTGCTCGAACGCCTGCGGTAACTTCCAGAGCGTCGGCGGTCACGCGTTCGGCGGCGAGACGTACTCCGGCGGGATCGCCACCGGCTGGGAGGCGGGCATCGAGGGGCTCGACGTCGCCGCCGAGTTCAACGACCTCTGTACCGGCTGCTCGCGGTGCGTCCCGGCGTGTCCGGTCGGGATCGACATCCCGTGGATCAACACCGTCGTCCGCGACCGGATCAACCGCGGCGAGGCCGACCCCCGCCAGACGGACTGGATGTTCGAGGAGCTGGTCCCGGACGAGGAGCCCGCCGGGCTCGACCTGCGCACGCGGCTCGTCGGCAACTACGAGACGCTGGCGAAGTGGGGGAGCCGGACCGCGCCGGTGGCGAACCGGCTCGCCGACGCGGGGCCGATGCGCGCGATCGCGGAGCGCGTCGTCGGGATCGACCGCCGGCGCGACCTCCCCGAGTTCGCGAGCGAGTCGCTCGTCGACTGGTTCGAGGCCCGCGGCGGAGCCCGTGTGCCGGTCGACGAGGCCGAACGCGAGGCCGTGCTCTACCCCGACACGGCGACCAACTACGTCGACGTCGACCGGGGGAAGGCGGCGGTGCGCGCACTGGAGGCGCTCGACGTCCACGTTCGGGTCCCGGATCTCCCAGGAAGCGGCCGCCCGCCGCTCTCGCAGGGGATGATAGCGACGGCGGAGTCGGCCGCCGAGGACGTGTACGCCGGGCTCGCGACCCACGTCGACGCCGGTCGGGACGTGGTCGTGATCGAGCCGAGCGACCTCGCGATGTTCCGGAACGAGTACGAGAAGTTCCTCCCGGCGGCCTCCCACGAGCGGCTCGCCGAGGCGAGCTACGACGTGATGGAGTACGTCTTCGGCCTGCTGGAGAACGGCGGCGACCCGGCCGCGCTCCGGGCGCCGGTCGAGGGGACCGGCCCGGTCGCCTCCGGGACGCGGGTCGCGTACCACCCGCACTGTCAGGCGCGGACGATCGGCGTCGGCGAGCACGCGACCGCCGTGATGGAGGCGCTCGGCTACCACGTGCGCGTCTCCGACACCGAGTGCTGCGGGATGGCCGGTTCGTTCGGCTACAAGAGCGACTACTACGAGCTGAGCATGGACGTGGGCGAACCGCTTCGGGAGCAGTTCGGCGACACCGACCGCACCGTCGTCGCCGCCGGCACCTCCTGTACCGAGCAGATCGACGCCCTCCTCGGCGACGCGCCGATGCACCCCGTCGAACTGGTCGCGCCGCGGGAGTGAGGCGGCCGCGAGCGACCGGTCCGGCCGCGACCCCGCCGACCGTCTGACGGACGTCGTTCGACAACGAACGCTTAATAGGCGCGCTCGTGACCGTATTCCATATGAACGCGGTTCCACAGGAGATCACGTCGCTCGTCGGTCGTGAGGTGTACTCGAACAACGGCGTCTTCGTCGGCGAGATCGAGGACGTGCGACTCGACCTCGACGCGCAGACGGTGACCGGCCTCGCGCTCGCGGAGCTCAACCGCGAGCTGTTCGCCGGGCGCGTCGACGGAAACACCGGCGTCATCCTCCCCTACCGGTGGGTCCGGGCCGTCGGCGACGTCGTGTTGATCAACGACGTCATCGAGCGCCTGGACACGGGCAGCGACGAGGACGAGCCGGAGATCGGACAGTCCGCGCAGCGCTGAGCCGAGACGCGTCGGGACCAGTCGGACCTATTTAAAAGGGAAGCGCGTCGCGGAGACTCGCCAGAAAGCCGCCGCCCTCGCGCCGCTTGCGGTCGAACACGGGGTACAGCGCGTCGAGGAACTCGGTCTCGTTTTCGAACCGGGTCTGCGGTACCTCTGCCAGCGCCTCGGAGAGCGCGATCGTCCGGCCCTTGGCGTCGTAGGGGATCTCGTCGTCGTCGAGCGCGTCGACGATCTCGTCGCCGGTCGCGGGGAACGAGACGCCCGCCTCCTCGACGCGTTCGTCGAGGACGGCGATTCCGAACTCGATCGCGTCGGGCTCCGAGGATCCGCCGCCGCCGGGTGGGCGTGCTGCCATCGACCCGACGTACTCGCTCGGTCCTTTTTAAACCCGGTGCTCGCGCGACCGAGTCCGTCGTCTCACTCCGGAAGCGACTCTTCGGGCGGGATCGCGTCGAGGACGGCGAGCTCCACTCCGTCTCCGGACCGGTCGAACGCCGCGACGCTCTCGTGGTCGTAGGGGGGAACGGCGACGAGCACGACCGCGGCGAGGTCGTCCGTCCGCGACACGCCGAGGAACCCGTCCGGGTGCGAGAGGAACCGCGTGCCGCCGTGGCCCGCCGGCGTGCCGAGATCGACGCCGAACACCGCGTTCACCGACTCCGCCACGTCCGGCGTGAAGTGCGTCAGTATCGGCGTCTCCGGGTCGAGCCCGGTGTCGCTCTCGAAGTCGCCGGCCGGCGTGGCCGACAGGCGGAGGTTCGTCTCCGCGGGGTCGCGTTCGGCCGCCTGACCGAGCAGCACGGTCAGCAGGTCGCGGGTGACGTGGATCACGCGCTCAGATTCCGATGGCGGAGCGGAGCGTCTTCGCGTAGAGCCCCGGCGCCTTGCTGCGGGAGCTCGAGAGCGCGTCCTCGACCGCGACCGCCGCGCCCTCGAGCACGCCGACGCCGTGCCCGACCAGCACTCGGTCGGGGTTCAGCCCTGAGAGCGCGTCCGTCGGTGGCGTCAGCCGGAGCATCGGGTGGACGCCGATCCGCTCGCGGTCCCCGCGGTAGTACGTCGCGGACCCGAGCGCCTCCGGGACGATCAGCGTCTCGCCGTCGAAGAACCCGACCTCCTGCCACGGCGGCAGCGAGGAATCGCGGATACGGAACGCCTCGAAGCCCGTGTCGGCCAGCCGGTCGCCGAACCGCTCGACCGGCGCGTCGAGCTCGCTCGCGACGCCGGTCATCCACTCCGGGACCCACACCGAGACGTCGTGCCGGGTCGCGACCGCGGCGCTGTCGCGCTTGTGACGGTCGAGGCCGACGACGACGCCCGCCACCGATCCGAGGTCCGCCAGCAGGTCGTCGAGCTCGGGGGCGTCCACCGGGTCGAACACCCAGACGTCGTCCGTCTCGGTCTCCTCGTTCGGCACCGCGACCGCGTGGCTCGCGCGCTCCATCGTCTCGCCGGGGTATGCGATCCACCCGACGCCGCCGTCGAACCGGTCGATCTCGTGGAGGTCCGCCTCGCCGTCGCCTTTCATTCCCATGCGAACGGTTTCGGCCCGGACCCTTTTCAACCCGTCTCCCAGGTCGACGGCTGTCCGCCGATCGTCTCGCTGCCGATCGCGTGCGGCCGCGAACCGATCGCGCCGACCGACGCCGCGCGCCGGTCGACGCCGCGCGCCGACTGACGCCTCTCCTCCCACGAATCCCCGACCGATATCGGTCGGTGTGATGCGGGTCGGTTCGCCCGCGGTGCGGGCGTCGAGCGTTTTGACGAGTGCGTCGGGCTTCGTGAACCCGGATTCCGGGCGGCTACAGCCGTTCGAGCCCGGCTATCTCGTCGTCCGACCAGTCGTAGAACCGCCGATCGGTTTCCCTGAGCGTCTCGACGCACGTGTTGTGCTGTCGACGCGCCCGCTCGGCCAGCGGGTCGTCCGGATTGTTCTCGACCCACTCGCGGAGTTCGGCGAGCGCCTTCGGCGAGTAGGTGTCGATCCGGTCCTGGTGTTCGAGCAGTTCGACTTTCCGCCCCTCCTGGCGCAGAGTCACGACGAGAGCCAGGCTCGCGACGCCCTGGAACGCGAGCAGCGTGAAGGCGAGCATCCCGAGGACGGCAGGCGTCAGTGACATCAGTCGTCACCCCCGGATACCTCGACCGTCTCCGCCGGTGACCGCCGCCCGTCCACGACGGACATGAGGACGTAGCCGATGATTGGGAACAGCACGAGCACCGCGACGCCCCCGTACATCTCGGTGGTCCCGAAGTTGTCGTACGCGAAGTAGCCCATGATGAACAGCATGACGCCGGGGATGACGTACTTCACGAGCGGGTCCCACCACGAGCCGACGTAGATGCCGGCGTTCTGGTTGACCGAGAGGATGCGCAGCCGCGTCGGCCCCAGCACCCAGCCGATGACGCCGATGATCATCAGGGTCGCCAGCGGGAGTCCCCAGTTCGCGAAGACGAAGTCGAGGTAGTTCAGAACCGCCACGTCCCACGCGCTCGGGATTCCGAGCAGCCAGATCCCCCCACAGACGCCGAGAACGGTCTGGTTCCGGCTGAAGCTCGTTTCTTCGGACAGCGTCGTGACGCTCACCTCGGTGATGAGCAGCCCGGACGTGAACGTCGCGAGGAAGAAGCCGACGAAAAACAGGATCGCGACGAGGCTACCCAGCGGGATCTCCGGAAAGACTTGGACGAGAGAGACGAACGCCAGCCCGGCGCCGGCGTCCGGTTCGACGCCGACCGCGAACACGATCGGGAAGATGGCGAGTGCGGCGAGGATGCCGACGCTCGACTCGCCGATCGCGGTGAAGACGCCGCCGCCCAGCGGGACGTCGTCGTACTCGCGCAGGTAACTGCCGACGGTCAGGGCGATCCCCCACCCCAATCCCGTCGAGAACAGCGCCTGGCCGAGGGCGGCGATCCACGTGTTGCTGTACGTGAGGTACGCCCAGTCGATCGTGAACGCGAACGCGATCCCCTCGCTCGCGCCGGGGAGCGTAAGCCCGCGGATCATCATGACGACGAGGGAGAGCACGAGCACCGGGACGGCGTAGACGACGATCCGTTCGACGCCGTCGCGGATTCCGAGCAGGAGAATCGCGGCGATCGAGCCCATCACGACCGTGTGGAGCGCGACCACGAGCGGCCCGTTCGCGAACATGGCGTCCATGAACGCGGCGGCCTCAAACCCGGACGCGGTGAACGTGAACAACAGCGAGTGGACCGCGTAGTACAGCGTCCACCCGACGACGGGCGAGTAGTACGACATCAGGGCGATGTTCACCAGTAGCACGACGACGCCGAACCCGACCACCCCACCGGGACCGGCGGCGTCACGGAACGCGCCGATGACGCCCTTGTTCGAGTATCGTCCCAGTGCGACTTCCGCCATCAGCCCCGGGACGGCGAGGAGGAACAACAGGACGAGGAACGCGACGATGAACGCCCCGCCTCCGTTGTCGCCCATCACGAACGGGAACCGCCAGATGTTCCCGGCGCCGACCATCGCGCCGATCATCGCCATCAGGAAGCCGAACCGGGTCCCCCACTCGGCTCTGGCGGTTTTTGCTTCATCATTTGTCATGATTTATTCTGTCCGCTGTCTGCGATGAAGCGTGTTATACGGTCTCCCGACCATGGGAGGGAACGTTACGGATATCTCGGTGATCGACCCGTCTCCGCCGCCTACGCCTCCGGCCACTTGATCGAGCAGCCGCGGGAGGGGCGGTCCGGAACGGCCACTTCCTCGCCCGCGAGCACCGACTCCACGGCCTCCCGGACGTAGAACTCGGTCGGCTCGTCGTCGGGGTTGAGCGCGTCGTCGAGCCGGCCGTGATACCTGAGTCGCCACGCGTCGCCCTCGCGGCCGAACAGGAACGGGTCCGGCGTACAGACCGCGCCGTACGTCTCGGCGACCGCACCCGTCTCGTCGCGGAGGTACGCGTCGTAGGCGATGGTCCCGTCGGCGACGCGCTCGCGCATCGCCTCGAACGAGTCCTCGGAGTACTCGTCGGCGTCGTTCGGATTGATTCCGACGACGGCGAGGTCGTCGTACTCCGCCGCGAGCTCGTTGAGGAGGTCGACCTTCGCCTTCGCGTACGGGCAGTGGTTGCAGGTGAAGACGACGAGCAGCGCGTCCGCGTCGAACGAGTCGAGCGCGTGGGTGTCGCCGTCCACGCCGGGCAGTTCGAAGTCTGGGGCCGCGTCGCCGCGGTCGAGCGCCGAATCGGACTCTTTCATGACCATGCCGCACGCTACCGTCGGCGAGGGGAAAACCGTTCTGCGGCGGTCGCCCCCCGTCCGGCGGTCAGACGCGAGCGAGCGCTCGCGCGAGGAGGTGCGCTCCGCCGACCGCGACGGGCGGCACCGCGGCGGACGCCAGCGCGACGACGGCGACGGGCGACGGGTTTGGGAGCCCGACGGGCACGACTCGGCGGTCGTCCGGTCCCGCGGGCGGAGCGATCGCCCCCGAGACCGCGCGTTCGAGCGTCGCGAGGAGCGAGTCCGCGAGTGCCGCGACGCCCGCGATGGCCGCGAGCAGACAAACGGTCACCGCGAGCGCTCCGGCGGCCGTCGCCACGACCGCCGTGACCTCGCGTGTTCGCGTCCGGCCGCCGGACGCGGTCGCCCGATATCGTGGCGGCGGACCGCTCGCGTCGCCGGGACGCCGCGTCCGCCGCGTCGATCCGTCGCCGGGCCGTCGCGACCGCCGCGTGGATCTCGCTTCGTCGCTTCGGACCCGATAGCCGCCGACGTCCCGACCGCGCCTGCGCCCCGGACCGCGTCGCCGGTCACGCCCGCGCACTGGGTCACTACCCCGTCCGCGTCCACGCGGGGGACGCGTCCGTCGCGTTCGTTCCCGCCGTCTCTCGCTCGGTCGCACGTGGGCGCTGGCCTCGGTATCCCTCCTATACCCTCGGACCGGCCCGGCGCCGACTCAAGGGTTTTTGCTCCGGCCTCGCGTAGCGTGGGTATGCCTCCCCGCGAGCCCTCCTACCGAACGCTCCGACTGCTGTGCGCCAACGGCGCCGGCATGGTCGGATTCCTGTTCGCGTACGCGGTCGGCCGGGAGTTCGCGGCCGCGCTGGTCGCCGGACTGGTCTTCGCCGCCGTCGGCTACGTCGCGTCGGCTGCGGTCGTCGAGTACGCGAAGGCGTGACGAAGCAGAACGGTTAACATGTCGGATGAAAAGTACACCTACGAGATGACGGGAGACAGCGCGGACGGGACGTCGGCGGTGGCGGCCGCGGCCGCGGCGGACTCCCCGTCCCCGATCCGCGTCCTCCTCGTCGACGACGAGCCCGGGTTCGCGGACACCGCCGCGGCGCTCGTGGAGGCGCACGACGACCGCCTCGACGTGAGCCCCGAGACCGATCCGGACGCGGCGCTGCGCGCGGTCGAATCGGGCGCGTTCGACTGCGTCGTCAGCGACTACGACATGCCCGGGACCGACGGTATCGAGCTGCTCGAGGCCGTCCGCGAGCGGCTGGGCGACCTCCCGTTCGTACTGTTCACCGGGAAGGGCTCCGAGCGCGTGGCGAGCGAGGCCGTCGCCGCCGACGTCGACGGGTACCTCACGAAGGGCGGCGACGACCCCTACGCGACGCTCGCGTCGCAGGTCGCGGACGCCGTGTCGACGGCGCGAACCGACCGGCGGCTCGCGGAACACCTCGACCGAATGACGGACGCCTTCTGCGGGATCGACGGGAGCTGGCGGCTCACGTACCTCAACAAGCGGGCCAGGGAGATGCTCGAGCGCGACGCCGCCGACCTGCTCGGCGACTCCGTCTGGGATCGGTTCCCCGGGCTCCTCGACACCGCGGTCGAAGAGGAGCTCCGGACGGCGATGGCGGACGGCGAATCGCGCGCCTTCGAGCACCGCTTCGATCCGATCGACGCCGACCTCGCCGTCAACGTCTATCCCTCGGAGACCGGCCTCTCCGTGTACTTCCGCGACGTGACCGACCGGAAGGACCGCGAGCGCGAGCTCCGGGAGCTCTCGGAGCGGCTGCGGCTCGCGGTCGAGGGGGCCGACGTCGGCGTCTGGGACTGGGACCTCCGCACCGACGAGGTCCGGTTCGACGAGCGGTGGGCCGCAATATTGGGATACGACCGCTCCGAGATCGCCTTCGAGCTCTCGGAGTGGGAAGACCGGGTCCACCCGGACGACGTCGACAGGGCGTGGTCGGCGCTGGAGGCGCACTTCGCCGGAGAGACGGAGCACTACCAGTGCGACCACCGGATGCGCTCGAAGTCGGGCGACTGGCGCTGGATCCGGGACCGCGGCCGCGTCGTCGATCGCACCGAGGACGGCGAGCCGGTGCGCGCCGTGGGGATACACATCGACGTGACGGAGGAGAAGGAGCGCGAGCGCGACCTGGAACGCTACCGACGGCTGGTGGACGACCTCCCCGACGCCGTCGCCGTCTACGACGCCGACGCCCGCTTCGAGCTGGTCAACGATCGCGTCGCCGAGGTCCACGAAACGCCCCGCGAGGAGCTCGTCGGGGAACGGAGCCGGCTGATCGAGCGGATCCGCGAGACCCGCGAGGGCGACCCGTACGCGGCGCTCGTCGCGGGTGACCGCGAGACGCTGTCGGGAACCGTCGAGGTCGACTTCCCGGGGCGCCCGGGAGCGATCGTCGACTTCGGACTGCGTCGTCTCGTCATCGACGACGAGTTCGACGGCGTGCTGGGCATCTCCCGAAACGTGACGGACCAGCGCCGCCGCCGGCGCCGCCTCGAACGCACCTCGGCTCGGTTGGAGGCGCTCTACGACCGGTCGCCGGACATGATCGATATCCACGACGAGACCGGCGAGATCGTCGACGTGAACCGGGTGATGGCGACGGAGCTCGGCTACGATCCCGAGGAGCTGGCCGGAATGAACGTGTGGGACGTCGACCGGGAGATGGACCCGGAGGAGGCGATCGAAATGTGGGAGGCGATCGAGGTGGACGAGACGATCCGGCTGGAGACGGCGTTCGCCCGGGCCGACGGGACGACGTTCCCCGTCGAGGTCCACGTTCGTCGGATCGACGTCCACGGGGACGACCGGTTCCTCGCCAGCAGTCGGGACATCTCGGAACGCAAGGCGTACGAACGGCGGATAGAACGCGAGAACGAGCGGCTCGACGAGTTCGCCTCGATCGTCTCGCACGACCTCCGGAACCCCCTCAACGTGCTCTCCGGGTACCTCCAGCTCGCCAGGGAGACGGGGACCGAGTCGTACTTCGACCGCTGCGACCGCGCGCTCGACGAGATGGAGCGCCTGATCGAGGACGTGCTCACGCTCGCCAGACAGGGCGACGCCGTGGGCCCGGTCGAGCCGGTCGTCATCGGCGACCTCGCCGACCGGTACGAGCTGGGGGAGTTCGGATCGGTCGAGGGGAGCGGCGCCGGCGAGACGGACGCGAACGCCGTCGACGTCGCCTTCGAGACCGAGGGCGAGGTGCTCGCGGACCGCGACCGCCTGAAGCGACTCTTCGAGAATCTCTTCCGGAACGCGGCGGAACACGGCGGGAGCCGCGTCGTCGTCGGCGACCTCGACGACGGCTTCTACGTGGCCGACGACGGCCCGGGCATCCCCGAAGAGCGGCGCGACGAGGTGTTCGAGAGCGGCTACACGACCTCCCAGACCGGCACCGGGTTCGGCCTCGCGATCGTCGAGCGCATCGCCGAGGCTCACGGCTGGGAGGTGACGCTGACCGAGAGCGAGTCGGGCGGCGCGCGATTCGAGTTCCGCGGCGTCGACCGGCCGTAGGCGTTCCTCGGGGGCGCGGCGGCGGGTACAAAAACGGTGTACGGTCGGGCGTCTTCAGAAGGCGCCGGGGTAGACGCTCACGTCGGCCTGGAGCTCCTCGCGGAGCGCGGTGTGGACGTGGCAGATGCCCTCGGCGCGCTCGGCGATGTCGGCGGCGGTCTCGTCGTCGAGGTCGGCCTCGACGTGGACGTCGAAGGCGATGGCCGCCAGGTCGTCGTCGTCGTCGAGGTCGGCGCTCGCGTCGATCTGGATCTTGCCGAGGTCCTCCTCGCCGCGCTGGCTCCCGCCGACGCGGAAGGCGGGGAGGTAACAGGAGGCGTACGTCGCGACGAGCGCGGCGTTCGGGTTCGGTCCCGTCTCGTCGGTCGCATCGATCTGCAGGTCGAAGTCGCCGACCTGGCTCGTGCAGGCGTACCCTTCCTCGGAAACGGTGGACGTCTCGATGTCTGACATACGGGTCGACAGACGACTCGCCGCGGCCTAAAGGTTGCCTTCGCCCGCGTCGCGCCCGAGGGCGCTTCGGGACGAACCGGGTCGGCGGGGAACCGCTTACTACTCCAGCGTGTACGTCTCGTCGCCCTCGAGGACGACGGGTTCGGCGGCGGCGCCCGCCGCCCTCACCTCGTTGACGAACTCCCGGGTGTCGATCTCGATCGGCGGGAACGTGTCGTAGTGCATCGGGAACACCACGTCGGCGCCCACCCAGTCGGCGGCGATGCCGGCGCCCGCGGGCCCCATCGTGAAGTGGTCGCCCGTCGGGAGCGCGGCGGCGTCGGGCTCCAGGTACGGCGCGATCACGTCGACCATCTCGGACATCAGCGCGGTGTCGCCCGCGTGGTAGAACGTCGTGCAGTCGGGGTCGGACTCCTGGGTGGGCTTCTTGTCGCCGATGACGAAGCCGGCGGGCATCCCCGCGGAGTAGTCCGGGTCGTTCTCGATCCCGTTCGAGTGGTCGGCGCGGACCATCGTCACCCACGCGTCGCCGCACTCGGCGGTGCCGCCGATGTTCATTCCCATCCCGCCGACGGCCTCGTCGTGGCCGAAGTTGTCTTGGACGTAGCCCGTCAGCTCGGGGGTGGCGACCACGGTCGCGCCCTCGTAGCGATCGGCGTCGGCGATGTGGTCGCTGTGACCGTGGGTCAGGAGGAGGTAGTCGGGGTCGAGCTCCTCCGGGTCGACGTCGGTCTGCGGGTTGTCGAAGTACGGATCGATCAGTAGCTCCGTGTCGTCGACGACGACGTGCCACGTCGAGTGGCCGTGCCAGGTGAGTTCCATGGTACGTCCGGATCGTCTCAGCGAGCGGTAATAAAAGTCGACGCCGCGGAGCCCGGCCCGAACGGGTGGACCGAGGACCCGCCCGCTCCGGCAACCCTTTTAAGACGCCGTCCGATCGCTCGGACATGCACCACGCACGGTTCCGCGACCCGGCCGGCTCGATCCGCGAGGGCACCTACGACCCCGATCGCGACACCGTCGCCTTCGGCGGCGACGAGTACGCGCTCGACGACCCCGACATCGACGTGCTCCCGCCGGCGGAGCCGACCAAGATCGTCTGTATCGGGCGCAACTACGCCGACCACGCGGCCGAGCTCGGCAACGAGGTGCCGGACCGGCCGCTCCTCTTCTTGAAGCCGCCGAACGCGCTGGCGAGCCACGGCGACACGGTCACCGTCCCGGCGGGGAAAGACCGGATCGACTGGGAGGCGGAGCTGGCGGTCGTGATCGGCGAGCAGTGCAAGTCGGTCGACGCCGACGACGCGATGGAGGTCGTCGCCGGGTTCACGTGCATGAACGACGTCTCGAACCGCGACGACCAGAACCGCGAGCAGAACTGGGTGCGCGGCAAGGCGTTCGACAACGCCGCCCCGCTCGGGCCCGTGCTGGCCACGCCGGAGGAGGTGCCAATGGACGCGAGCGTCGAGCTCCGGGTGAACGGCGAGACGAAGCAGTCGAGCGACCGCGGACACCTCATGTTCGACGTCCCGACCCTGATCGAGGAGATCACGACGTACCTCACGCTGGAGGCGGGCGACGTCATCGCGACCGGGACGCCTGAGGGCGTCGGCGCGCTGGCCGACGGCGACGCCGTCGAGGTCGAGGTCGAGGGCGTCGGCACGCTCGAACACGACGTGCGCGTTCCCTGAAGCGTCCCGAGACCACGTGCGCGTTCCCTGAGGCCGCCCGATACCACACCTCGCTTCCGGTGAAGCCGTGCGAACGGTCGGCGGGTCGCCGACGGTACGCGAGCCCTCCCCTCTCCGGGCCGACGCGGGCGTCCGGTCACATGCCACGAGACGATCCGGGAACCGAAGCCGACGCCGAACCGCCGCCAGCCGACGCTCCGACCGCGGTCGTCGCGGCGCGGGCCACCGACGAGCGCCCGGACACGACCGACATCCGGGAGTCGGCCGCCGCGGCCGGGTACGCTGTCGTCGGGGAGGTCACCCAGCGACGACGAGAAGACCCCACCTACGGCCTCGGACGCGGGAAGGCGGAGGACCTGATGCGGCTCGCGGCCGACACGGACGCCGAGGCGGTGATCTACGACGGCGAGCTGTCGCCGGGACAGACGTTCTCGCTCGGCGATCTACTGCCGACCGGGACGGCGGTAGTGGACCGCCCGCGACTCGTGCTGGAACTGCTCGCGGACGCGGTCGACTCGCGGGCGGCGGACCTCCAGCTGGAGCTGGCGCGACTCCGATACGAACTCCCGCGGCTCCGCGAGACCGCGGCTCGGGATTCGGGCGAGGACGTGCGCCTCCGGCCGGAAGGCGACGGGCGCGTGCGCGACCTCGAACGGCGTGTCGACGCGGTCGAGCGCGCCCTCGACGAGGTCGTCGACGACCGGGCGGCGCGCCGCGCCGAGCGGCGGGCCGCCGGGTTCGACCTGGTCGTGCTCGCCGGCTACGCCGACGCCGGGAAGTCGGCGCTGGCCCGCCGCCTCGCGGACGACGTCGACGACGGTCCTCCCGCGGGCGGCGACCGCTCCTCCGAGGCGCTCTCGACGGCGACGCACCGGGCGACGATCGGGGGGCGCCGGACCCTCCTGACCGACACGGTCGGGTTCCTCGACGGGGTTCCACAGGAGTCGGTGCGGTCGTTCCGGGCGACCCTCGACGCGGTCCGAACGGCCGACTGCGCGCTGCTCGTCGTCGACGTGAGCGACGACCCGGAGGTCTTCCGCCGAAAGCTCCGGGATTCGCTGGCGGCGATCGGGACGACCGAGGCGCCGGTGATCCCCGTCCTGTCCGGGGCGGACGAGGTCAGCGCCGACGCCCTCGCCGACGCAGTCGCGACGGTCGGAGCGGTCGCCGGCGAAGTGGACGAGGAAGTCGCCGCCGCCGATGAACCCGCGCCCGTCGCCGCCGCGCTCCGCGCGCCGGTCGCGGTCGGCGCTCGCGACGGGACGGGGGTCACCGAGCTGGCGGACGCTGTGGCGGACGCGCTGCCGACGGCGACGGCGACGGTCCAGGCGCCGAACGGCGGCGAGACGCAGGCCGCGCTCTCGTGGGCGTACGACCGAGGGGTCGTCGCGGACGTCGACTACGGAACGTCGGCGGTCGTCGTCGATCTCGCCGGGCGGCCCGCGGTCGTCGCCGAGGCGGAGCGACGACTGGGCGGGAGGGAAGTCAGCGGTCGGGGTGACGATGAGGGCGGCGACGACGACTCGGACGGCCACACCGACGACGCTGGAGACGACGGCTCTTGATCAGGCGGGCCCGGAAGTGAATGTCGGGAACCCGGTTCGCCCGGGGCTCAAGACCACCCTTAAGACCGGCCGCCTCGGACGGACGGGCATGCAACCACGGGATCTCTCCGATCACTCGCCGTACGTGCCGGGCCGGGGCGTCGAGGAGGTCGCCCGCGAGCGCGGGATCGACCCCGACGACCTCATCAAGCTCTCCTCGAACGAGAACCCGCACGGCCCGAGTCCGGCGGCCGTCAAGGCGATCCGCGAGCACGCGGAGCGCGTTCACCAGTACCCGAAGTCCTCGCACACGGACCTCACCGCGAAGATCGCCGAGAAGTGGGACGTGTCGACCGAACAGGTGTGGGTCTCGCCCGGCGCCGACGGCTCGATCGACTACCTCGCGCGGGCCGCCTTGGAGCCCGGAGACGAAGTGCTGGTCCCGAGCCCCGGCTTCGCCTACTACGCCATGTCGACCCGGTACCACCACGGCGAGGTGACGGAGTACGAGCTCGACGCGGCGGACGGCTTCGCGCAGGACGCGGAGACGGTCCTGACGGCCTACGGCGGCGAGCGGATCGTCTACGTCACCTCCCCGCACAACCCCTCGGGGTCGACGATGCCCCTCGACGAGGTCGAGGCGATCGCGGACGCGACCGCCGAGGAGACGCTCGTCGTCGTCGACGAGGCCTACGGCGAGTTCTCCCCGGTCGACAGCGCCATCCCGCTCGTCGACGAGCGCGACGACGTGGCGGTGCTCCGCACGTTCTCGAAGGCGTACGGCCTCGCCGGGCTCCGGATCGGGTACGGCGTCGTCCCCGAGGCGTGGGGCGAGGCGTACGCCCGCGTGAACACGCCGTTCGCGGCGAACGAGCTGGCGTGCCGGGCAGCGCTCGCCGCCCTCGACGACGAGGCGCACGTCGAGGAGTCGGTCGAGTCGGCTCGGTGGGCCCGCGAGCACATCGCGAGCGAGCTCGACGCGCCGACGGTCGAGTCGGCCGGCAACTTCGTGCTCGCCGAGGTCGGCGACGCGGAGCGGGTCGCCGACGCGGCGCAGGAGCGCGGCGTGATCGTCCGGGACTGCACCTCCTTCGGGCTCCCGGACCACGTCCGGGTCTCGACCGGCACGCGCGAGGAGACGCGCGAGGCCGTCGAGCGGATCAACGAGACGCTCGCCGACCTCGGCCTCGGTGTTCGGGCGTGAGCGGGGAGTCCGGGGCGGACGGGGACGGCGCCGCCGGTGCCGACCCGAACGCCCGCCCGCTCCGCGTCGCCGTCACCGGCACCCCCGGGACCGGGAAGTCGACCGCGACGGCGCTGCTCGAAGACGAGTACGACGTGATCCACCTGAACGACCTGATAAAGGGCGACGACGCCCTCTGGACCGAGCGCGACGTCGACCGCGACACGCTCGTCGCCGACCTCGACGCCGTGCGCGAGCGCCTCGACGACTGGTCGGGCGTGCTCGACTCTCATCTCGCCCACCGGTTCGCGGTCGACCGCGTCGTGGTCCTGCGCTGTCACCCGGAGACGATCGAGGCGCGGCTCCGCGAGCGCGGGGAGGCGGAGGCGACCGCCGAGGAAAACTCCGAGCCGGGTGAACCGTCTCGAGCTCTCGCTCGCAAAGCTCACGAGAACGCCGAGCCGGATGAACCGTCTCGAGCTCTCGCTCGCAAAGCTCACGAGAACGCCGAGCCGGGTGAACCGCCTCGAGCTCTCGCTCGCAAAGCTCACGAGAACGCGGAGAGCGAGGCCCTCGACGTGATCCTCTCGGAGGCGGTCGCGGAGCACGGCGTCGAGAACGTCTACGAGATCGACACGACGGACCGCGACCCCGCGGCCGTCGCCGACGAGATCCGCGCCGCGATCCGGGGCGAGCGAGAGCCGAGCGCGGGGACCGTCGACTTCATCGATTATATATCGCGCGCCCGTGAAGATCGGGACGGTAAATGACCCTCGACCAATACCGCTCCGTCGCAGACCGTCTGCTCGGGCCGTGGGTGCGCGCCGCGGCGCGACTCGGGCTCTCGCCGGACCAGGTGAGCGTCCTCGCGTTCGGCGTCGCGGTCGCGGCCGCGGGCGCGTTCGCGGTCGGCGAGCCCGTTTTTTACGCCCTCGGCGCCGTCGCCGTCCTGCTCAACGGCTGGCTCGACATCGTGGACGGCGCGCTCGCGCGTCACCTCGGGGTCTCCTCGGACGGCGGCGACCTCCTCGACCACGTGCTCGACCGGTACGCCGACATCGCGATCATCGCGGGCTTTACGATCGGGATCGACGCGTACGCCCTCGGCTTCCTCGCGGTGACCGGCGTCCTGATGACCTCGTACATGGGCACCCAGATCCAGGCGGTCGGCATCGGCCGCGAGTACGGGGGGCTGTTGGGCCGGGCGGACCGGCTCGCGCTGATGGGCGCCGTCGGCTTCTTGGCCGCCGCCTACTCGGCGCCGATCGTCGCCGGGCTGAACGTCGTCGGCCTCCTGCTCGCGCTGTTCGCCGCCGTCGGCCATCTGACCGCGGTACAGCGGTTCCTCGGCGCGTGGAGCGACTTGTAGGCGTCGGGTGACCGAAACGGGCCGATGGTTCGGCGGCCCGACTATCGAGAGGGCCCACGCGCCTCGACCCCGAGTCGAGTCCGAGTGCGCCTTTCCCGCGCACGTGAGCTACCAGCGCCCGACCCGTCTGCCGCGCTGCCGTCACTCCCCGGAGCGACGCGCAGCGTCCAGCGATAGAGGTATCAGCCGACTGAATAGATTTTCACTCATCGAGAACGCGCGTCGACCTATACGTCGCCGCTCGACGACGCAGCGACTGATGTCGTACACGCGAGACCTCGCGGAACTCAAAAAGACGTTGGGCGAACTGATCGAAGAAGCGCCGGAACTGCAGTCGTTCGCCGGATTCGTGGAATCCGCCGAGGCGACCGACGCGATCGACAACAGAACGAAGGAGCTGATGTCGCTCGCGGTCGCGGTGGCGGTCCGGTGTGAGGACTGCATCCTCTGGCACACCGACGCAGCGCTCGAGGCGGGTGCGAGTCACGAGGAGGTCGTCGACGCCCTGAAAGTCGCCGTCGCGATGGGCGGCGGTCCCGCGATGACCTACGCGGTCAAAGCATACGGCGTGCTCGAAGCCTTCGAAGCGGAACGCGCCGAATAACGGCGTCGGCCGCACCGAGAGAGTTCGAGACCTGCAACCGCGCTCACGGCCGCGTCGCTCGCGCTCTCCGTCAGCGGGCTCACCGGCGCTCACCTCCGTCCGGATTCTCCGCGACCGCGTGATCGCGCTCACCCCCGGCGCCGGCGTCGAGCCGGACGGCGAGGTCGTCGACGTCAGCGGCGACGAAGGCGTCGAGGAACCGCGCGAGGCGACCGTCGACGCTCGTTCCGGGTTCCTCGTCGAGGGCGCTCCGGAGCCCCGACGCGAGGACAGAGAGGCGGCGGTCGTGGAAGTCGAGGCGCGCGTTCGAGGTTCGCCGACTCGGCGTCTTCCGGGGGTCCGTCGCTGTCGGTCCGGCTCGCGACGCCGCCACCGTCGCCCGCGGCGGCCAGCCGACAGAGGTACCCCGCGAACTCGAGCTCCAGCCGGACGTGGTCGTGAGGGCGACGCTCGTCTCCGCCGATCTCACACCCGAGTGCTCGAACGCCCGAGCGAGGTCGCGGTTCACGTCCTTCCACGACGCGTCCGGGCGAGATTAACTACGGCACACGGAGACCTGCCAGACGATACTGTTGGACCAGAAACGAACGACCAGATACTCCCGAACGGTTCGGTGATTTATATATACTGACCGAACGGCCGAGGTCGCTTCGGCGAGGTAAGAACGGTCGCCGAACAGTCGGGACAGCACGGTCGCCGTCACGATCCGGAGGTGTTCGGAGACGGTCGGCTTGGCCAGACCGAGGTCGGCGGCGACCCCGTCCGCGGTGGCGCCGCCCGGCTCGAAGTACCCTCTCGACCGCGACGGCGGCGATCGATGCCTGTCGCTCCGTCACGTCGGAGAGATCGACCGGAACCACGTCCGACCGTTCGTCCCCGTCTGCCGCGTCCCGATCCACGAGGGTCCGGCGGATCTCCGCCCACCGAGCGCGTCGACGACCGCCTGCAACTCAGCGTATCCGGTCGCCACGACCGTCGCGACCAACTCCCCGTCGTCGATCCGCGTCTCGCGCGGGGACACCGGGAAACTGGAGAACGCCGACGGGAAGCCGGTGCAGGCACGGGAGCCGCAGCCGTCGCCTTCAGTCGGACGCGGTCGCGTCGCGGTCGTCGGGAGTCCCGTCGCGGGCGTCGCGGTCCCGCGGTTCGTGGTCGGAACCGCCGCCGCAGGGGTCGTATCTCCCGTGCGCCTCCCCGGCGAACTCCAGCGGCTCCAGCTCGTTCGGCGGGTCGGTCGGAAGCTCTTCGGCGACGAAGTCGACGCGCTCCTCGACGGGGTCGACTCGGACCTCGCGCAGGGCCGTCCGTCCCGACAGCGCGGCTACGGGACAGCGGTCGCGGGCGGCGGCCGCCAGTCGGACCTGAATCGTGTCGGTCATGAATGCTCGCGCGTACGGCGACCGATTTCAAAAAGGGTGGAGCGCGTCCGCCGTCACGCCGCGCTGGCGCGGCGCGCTCGCGGTCGCGCCGTGGACGGTCGCCTGCGAGGGAACGTTTAAAAGTGTCCGGCCGGAACGAGGGGGTATGCCCACCTTCGAACTGAACCTCTCGGACGACGTCTACGCGGAGTTTCAGCAGCTCGCGGATCAGGAGTTCGTCTCCGAGGAACAGGCCGCGGAGGACCTCATCGCCTCCGGCATCGAGGCGTACAACGTCTCCGTCGTCGACGACGACCCGCACGACGAGATGCTCGACGGCGCGGAGAACAACATGTTCGACACCGCACAGGACCCCGGGAGCCTCGAAGACGACCGGCTGTAGCGGGCCTCCCCTTCCTTCGGTGCCGTCCCGTCAGTAGCCGAGCCCGAGCGTCCGGTTCGCGAGCAGCGCCGCCAGCCCGAGCGCCATCACGCCCGCGAGCAGGCCGAACGCCGGTCCCCACCCGGCCGCGTCGGAGATCGTCCCGACGACGACGCTGCCCGAGGCGCCCACCACCATGTAGGCGGTCCGGACGAGCCCGAACCCGGCGCCGCGCTCGTCGTCCGAGAGGAGGTCCATGAACCGGGACTGGACGGGCGCGCCCCACGACATCGCGACGCCGACGAAGCCGACGGCGACGACCGTCGGGCCGAGTCCGAGGTTGAACCGCGCCGTCGCGACCAGGAGCCCGTAGCCGACGACGCCGGCGCTCATCGTCCCCATGGCGGTCGCGTCGCGGCCGAACCGGTCGGAGAGCGACCCCGTGACGGGTTGGGTGCCCCCGTGAACGAGGAAGTACAGCGAGAACAGCAGCGCCGACAGCGCCGTCGAGAGCCCGCCGCTGACCTCGAGGAACGTCGGGAGGAAGGAGGCGGTCGCCTGCCACGTGAACGCGCCGAGCGTCGCGAGGCCGGTCGTGTAGAGGATCGGCGGCCGGGAGAGCAGCTCCGCGAGGGGCGCGAGCGCGAACCGCTCGCGCAGCGCCTGGTCGGGGCGGACCGCCTCGGTGGGCCGCACCCGCCACGCGAACAGTGCGAACACGGGCACCGCGACCGCGACGCCAAGGAGGACTCCGACGCGCCAGCCGTACCGCGACCCGACGAGCGCCGCGAGCGGCGGCGCGGCGAGCCCCGCGATCGGACCGCCGGCGACGTGGACGCCGATGGCCCGGCCGATGTCGTCGAACTGCTTCGCGAGGAACGTCGTCGCCACCGAGTAGTGGAGGCCGGCGCCCGCCCCGAGCGCCACGGTGAACGCCATGAAGACGCCGATAGACGGCGAGACCGCGATCAGCAGCGACGCGACCGCCGTGGCGCCGACCGCGGTCAGGATGACGACGCGCTCCCCGTAGCGGTCGCCGAGCACGCCGGAGGGGAACTGCGCCAGCGCGTACGCAAGCCACATCCCCGAGAGCGCGAGGCCGACCGTCGCGTTCGTGACGCCGAACTGCGTCGTAATCCGCGGGACCAGCGGGCTGATGACGAGGCGCGCGACCATCGTCGCGGTGAACGCGAGCGTGCAGAGGGCGAGCGCCGTGTGCCGGTACCGCCAGTTCACGGTCGCCGTTCTCGACCCGGGTCAAAGCGGGTTCCGGTCGCGGCCAGCCGGGCCGGGTGTGGGGTGCGAACGGTCACCGAGCGCTGCCGACACGGACGGCCTCAGAGCTCGAACACGATCGGGTAGTCGGTGAGGTTCTCGTACCCGTCCTCGGTGACGACCACGAGGTCCTCGATCCGGACGCCGCCGACGTCGGGGTCGTACAGCCCGGGTTCGACGGTGATCACGTGGCCGGGCTCCAGCTCGCCCCCGCCGCTCGCGAGCCGCGGGGACTCGTGGACGTCGAGGCCGATCCCGTGGCCGGTCGAGTGGATGAACCCCGTCTCGGTCTCGGGGTCGGTGCGGAACGTCTGCTCGCCGGCGTCCTCGTACACCTCGCAGGCCGCGGCGTGAACGTCCTCGCCGGTCGCGCCCGGCTCGACCGCGTCGAGCGCCGCGTGGAGCGCGCGCTCCGTGAGCTCGTACCACTCGCGCAGCGCCGCCGGCGGCTCACCGACGCAGAACGTCCGGGTCATGTCGGCGTTGTACTTCGTCGCCTTCGACCGCGGGAAGATGTCGACGATGATCGCCTCGTTCGCCCGGAGGGGTCCGGAGCCGCGATCGTGGGGGTCGGCCGCCTGCGCGCCGCCGGCGACGATCGTCTCGTCGAGCGCGCAGCCGCGCCGGAGCAGGGTCACCTCGATCTCCTCCGCGACGCGCTCGCTGGTGAGCGGCTCGCCCTCGTGGAGAAGCGTCCCGGGCTCCGCGTCGCCGTCGGCGTCGTCGCTCTCCCCGGCGACGTCCGCGCCGGCGAGCAGCGACTCGGCGGCGCGCATCGCGGCCTCGTTCGCCCGCTGGGCCTCGCGGATCGCGTCCACCTCCTCGTCGGTCTTCACGGCCCTGACCTCGCGGAGGAAGTCGTCGCCGTCGACCGCGACGTCGATCCCCCGCTCGCGCAGCGCGTCCGCGGTCCCGACCGGGCCGCGCGGCGGCATCGACACCGACTCGACGCCCTTGTCGCGGACGAACGCGGCGTACATGTCGTACCGCTCCTCGCGGCCGCCGTACTCGTAGTCGTAGTCGGCGTGGCGCTCGACGGTGTCGGCGGCGGCCTCCGTCTGCGCCCGTCCGTACTCCAGCCCGGAGACGAGCACGTGGACCTCGCCGTCAGCGTACAGCGTCACGAACGGGTCAGGGCCGGTGAATCCGGAGAGGTACAGCTGGTTCGCGTCCTCCTGTGACGCGTCGAGCAGATAACCGTCGGTGTCGAGGTCGGCGAGGGTCGCTTCGAGGCGAGGTCGGTTCATACGCGTCCTGCTCGCGCGAGACCCAAATCGGTTGCCCTCACGGAACCGCGGGGACGCGGTGGACTCACGATATATCACGAAATATCTATATACTAGCGATCGTCGAAGCGACGAGCGAAGTCCGTCTCAGACGAGCCCGCGAAATACTGCGGCCACGATGCCCGAAACCGCGTTCGAGAATGCCTCTCTCCGGAGTTTTCACCACCGATATCAACACGAGGATTTAAATATCTTCGGTCCTTACCCGTTTGTGAGGAAAGTAACCGAGACGCGTCTCTCGGTCCCCTCGGTCCCTCCAATTGAACCAACCAATGAGCGAAAACGTTCGAACGTACACGGCGGAGCACGTCGACGACGAGGAACAGACCGAGTCGTCGGACGAGGAACTGCGATGTCCCGAGTGCAGCGGCCAGCTCGCGACTGACACGGAACACGGCGAGACGGTGTGTGTAGACTGCGGGCTCGTCGTCGAAGAGGACGAGATCGACCGCGGGCCGGAGTGGCGCGCGTTCGACTCCAAAGAGAAGGACAGCAAGTCCCGGGTCGGCGCCCCGACGACGAACATGATGCACGACAAGGGGCTCTCGACGAACATCGGCTGGCAGGACAAGGACGCCTACGGCAAGTCCCTCTCCAGCCGACAGCGCGAGAAGATGCAGCGACTCCGCACCTGGAACGAGCGGTTCCGCACCCGCGACTCCAAGGAGCGGAACCTGAAGCAGGCGCTCGGCGAGATCGACCGCATGGCCTCGGCGCTCGGCCTGCCGGACAACGTCCGCGAGACCGCGTCGGTCATCTACCGCCGCGCGCTCGACGAGGACCTCCTCCCGGGCCGCTCCATCGAGGGCGTCTCGACCGCGTCGCTGTACGCGGCCGCCCGGCAGGCGGGCACGCCGCGCAGTCTCGACGAGATCGCGGCCGTCTCGCGGGTGGAGAAAGACGAGATCGCGCGGACGTACCGCTACGTCGTCCGCGAGCTCAAACTGGAGATCCAGCCGGCCGATCCCGAGAGCTACGTCCCGCGGTTCGCCTCCGACCTGGGCCTCTCCGACGAGGCCGAGCGCCGCGCCCGATCGCTTCTCAACACCGCGAAGTCGCAGGGGATCCACTCCGGCAAGTCGCCCGTCGGCCTCGCGGCCGCGGCCGTCTACGCGGCCTCCCTGCTGGTCAACGAGAAGGTGACACAGAGCGAGGTCAGCGACGTGGCGAACATCAGCGAGGTCACCATCCGGAACCGGTACCACGAGCTGTTGGAGGCCGAGGACGGCGTCGCGCTGAGCTGATCGACGCCCGGACCGCCTCCGTCGACGCCCCGGCGTTTCTCTCCCGCGGCCGGACCGCCGGCCGTTTCGACTTCCGTTTCAGAATACCCAAGCCCCCGCGGGCCGAGCCTCGCGTATGGAGACCACCCGTCACTTCACCGCGACGACGTACGTCGTCAACGACGGCGCGACCGCGCTCCACGCCCACGACCGGCTCGGGATCCGGCTCCCGCCGGGCGGCCACGTCGACCGCGACGAGCTGCCCCACGAGGCGGCGCTCCGCGAGGTCCGCGAGGAGACCGGGCTGCGCGCCGAGCTCGTCGCGACCGAATCCCCGATCGAGGGACCGAACACCCGCGGCCTCCCGGAGCCGGCACACCTCATGCTCCACGACATCAACGTCCACGAGGACGGGTCCGTGGGTCACCAGCACGTCGATCACCTCTACTACGCCCGCGTCGATTCCCGCGAGATCGCGCCGGGCGGCGCCGACGAGGTCGAGCCGGACGGGTGGCGCTGGTACACCCCGGCGGAACTGGCGGCCAGCGACCTACAGCCGGACGTGATCGAACTCGGCCGCGAGGCGATCGCGACCGTCGAGGACGCGTGACCGGTCGAGTTTCTCTTCGGACCGTGTCGAGAAAATAGCCGGTCCGCGCGTCGTTCGGCGTCGAGGGGATCCCGCCCGTGACGCGTCTGACGAGCGTCTCACGGTCCGGAAGGTATTTGGGTCGTTGCAGGCGACATACGCCAAGATGGACGCACAGCGACGAACGGAGATCACCGGGTGGGACGCCCGCGACTTCTCGGACGGGTTCGCCGGGCTTCGGCGACACGTCAGCCGCGGCTTCTCCGGAGCGGTGACCGACGGCGCGGGGTGGCTGTTCGTGTTCGAGGGCCGAGTCGTCGGCGCGGCGGACGCCGACCTGGAGGACTTCGCGGAGGCCTCCGGCACGCTGTACGAGGCTCCCGAGGCGGTCCTCCCGGTCCTGTTCGCGATGCAGGAGCAGGCGGGCGAGCCGCGGGCGCAGTACTACACGAACGACACGCCGCTCTCGGAGGCGGACCGCACGCTCTCGCGGGGGGGATTCACCGGCTACGTCGAGCTGTCGGAGAACGTGCTCTCCGGCGACTACTACGTCACGTACACGGCCGGCGAGTCGATGGCCGCCGCGTACGTCGGTAACTCCCGGCGGCTGGAGACCGGGGAGGAGGCCTTCTCGCTCGCCGACGACGAGGTCGGCATCTACACCGTCTACGAGGTCGATCTGACCGTCCGCGAGATCCCGTCCGACGCGGACGCGAGCGCGTCCGCCTCGGCGGCCGCCGACCAGCGGAACGGGGAGTCGGACGAGGCCACGTCGGAAGGCGTTTCACCGGAGGAGGACGCGACGTCGGACGGCGCGACGTCTGACGGCGCGGACCTCGACGAGCAGTCGGACGCCGACGGCCGCGCCGATCCCGAGACGCAGACGGCCGGCGGTTCGGACGCCGGCGCTCCCGACGCCGGGATACGGGAGCGCGAGTCGACGGACGGCCCGCGTACGGACGCGGACGCTCAGTCGGGTCCCGACTTCGACGCGGACGACGGCCCGGCTTCCGACTCCGACGCGGACGACGGCCCGGCTTCCGACTCCGACGCGGACGACGGTCCGGCTCCCGTCGCGATCGACACGTCGGAGACCGACGGGGAAGCGGGCGCCGGAAGCGACCCGTCGAACGGGGCTCGCGCGGCGTCGACTGACGCGGATGAGGCGTCGAGCGGGCCGCCGGATCGCCCGGACGTCTCGTCGACGACCGACTCCGGCGACGACGAGACGTCCCCGAGCGACGACGTGTTCTCCGAGGAGGAGCAGTGGCGCGAGCAGAAGTCGATCCCGGCGCTGGACCCGTCGGAGGCGAGCGATCCGCCGAGCGCCCGGACCGGCGCGGGAGCCGCCGGGCGGGGGTCACAGTCGTCGCGGGGGGCCACCGGTCGCGACACCGCCGAGCAGACCACGCGGTCAGCCGACGACCGGTCGCCCGAACCGCGCTCGACGGGAGGCGCTGGTTCGAACCGGTCGGCCGTCTCGCAGTCCTCCCGGCGTGCCGGCGGGCGTGGCAGCGAGGGACGGGAACGCCTCCGGAAACTGGAGCGCGCGCTGAAGGAGTCCGAGCGGGAGCGCGAGGAACTCTCGGCGGAGTTGGAGGAGGTCGCCGCCGATCGGGACGACGCCGCGGCGGAGCGAGACGAACTGGCCGGCGAGGTCGACCGGCTGGCGTCCGAGGTCTCGACGCTCCGCGAGGAGCGGGACCGGCTGCGCGACGAACTCGCGAGGGCCCGCGAGCGGCTTCCGGAGACCGACCGCACGATCTCGCCAACCGAGGCGCGGAGCGGAACGAACCTCTTCGTGAGGTACGACTCGAAGGGCGGCGCGACGCTCGAGGACGCCCACGACGGTTCGGCCGGGCGGGACGAGCTCCGCGAGAACCTGCGGATCGAACACCACACGAGCTTCGAGACCGACGGGCTGGCGGTCGACGGGCAGCCGTTCGAGGAGTTCCTGCGGGGCGCGATAGAGTACGGGTTCACCCGGTGGATCGTCGAGGACCTCCCGTTCGAAGTGAGCGGGACGGGTAACCAGGGCGTCCTCCGCGACCTCTACGACGCGATCCCCGAGATCGACCGCGCGGAGATCGGCGGGTCGGTGTCGATCGTCATCCGAGAGAACGGCGAGGAGACGCGCGAGCAGCGCGCGTTCGACCTCGTCTTGCGCGACCGGATGGGGAACCCCCTGTTCGTCGCCGACCTCAACGACAGCCGGGACCCGACCGAGGAGGGGACCCTGGAGTCGCTCGTGGGCAACGGCCGCGACATCGCCGAGTCCAACGACTCGTTCGCCGGCGCGTTCGCGGTGACGGAGAGCTTCTTCGAGCCCGGCGCGTTAGAGACCGCGAGCGACGCCGTCGGCGGCGGCCTGTTCAGCCGGTCGAAGCGCGCGAGCTACGTGAAGCTCTCGCGAAAGCAGGGGTATCACCTCTGTCTGGTCGAGGCCCGCGACGGCGGATTCCACATGACGGTCCCCGACCTCTGAGAGGGCCTCGATCGTAACGCGAACGGAATCCGCGGTGACGCGGAACGAGGGTGACACGGCACGGGAGGCGTACGACGCGGAACGGTCACAACGCGACGAGAGACGACCCGAGTTCGACGGGGACCTCTCTACCGGCGACTGGCGGGTCCGGACGTGACTGGAGAGACGGGTGGCTGTGACGGTCCGAGGCGCAAAACGCGGACTCTCGACCGGTGGTACGGGCGAACGCGGACGGTCAGTTCTCGAGTTCGGCGGCGTCGTCGATCCGCATGGAGCCGAGCTTGTCGACGGTCTCGTCGAGCTTCTCGTCGAGTTCGTCGACGAACTCGTGGGTGCGCTCGGTGGTGATGGCGCCCTGACTCGACGGCTCGATGAGGTTCTCCTCCTCGAGCACGCGCAGCGAGTAGCGGACCTTGTGGTGGGGGTAGCCGGTCTCGTTCGACATCTTCACGATGCCGATCGGCTCGTTTTCGATGACCATCCGCAGAACCTGGAGGTGTCGTTCCAGCATGTCTACCTCCTTCTCTAGTCGATCTATCATGGCACATGTTAACTCGTCATGCCCCGGTTTAAAAGTTGCTGTCGGCGGCCGGGGCCGGGTCGCTCGATCCCACGCTTTGACGTGCCAGTAGTTAACGTGTTCGATCGAGTGAAGCGGACGCCTTCGGCGATCTATCGCACGAACGGGCACATCTCACGCGGATTCGTCTGTGTGTGATGCACGTCTGTGGGGTGATCGCGTCCACAGACCGTAATCGGTTTTACCCCCCGGCCGGAACCTCCGGGCCGTATGACACTCACCATCGTCGGCTCCCAGCTGGGTGACGAGGGCAAGGGCGCGCTCGTCGACCGGTGGGGAGGGGACGCGGACGTCGTAGTCCGTTATCAGGGCGGCGACAACGCCGGCCACACCGTCGTCGAGGAGGGCGCGGAGTACAAGCTCTCGCTGGTTCCGAGCGGCGCCGTCCGGGGAACGGTCGGCGTCCTCGGCAACGGCTGCGTCGTCAACCCGCGCACGCTGTTCACCGAGATCGACGACCTGCGCGAGCGCGGGCTCGACCCCGACGTGCGGGTCGCCCGCCGGGCGCACGTCATCATGCCGTACCATCGCGTGCTGGACGGGATCGAAGAGGAGGTCAAGGCGGACGACGACGCCGGCGACGAGGTCGGCACGACCGGCCGCGGCATCGGCCCGACGTACGAGGACAAGGCCGGGCGGCGGGGGATCCGGGTCGCCGACCTGCTCGACCCCGACGTGCTCCGGGAGAAGCTCGAGTACGCCGCGCCGCAGAAGCGGGCGCTCGTCGAGGACGTGTACGGACTGGACCTCGCCCATGACGACCGCGCCGAGGCGTTCGACGTCGACGCCCTCCACGAGGAGTTCGTCGCGGTCGGCGAGCGCCTCGCCGACGAGGGGATGACGGTCAACTGCTCGGACTTCCTCTACCGGCGCCACGAGGCCGGCGACCGGGTCCTCTTCGAGGGCGCGCAGGGCACCCACATCGACGTCGACCACGGCAACTACCCGTTCGTCACGTCCTCGAACCCGACCGCGGGCGGCGCCGCGGTGGGCTCCGGCGTGGGCGTCACGACGGTCGGCGACGGCGAGGTCGTCGGCATCGTGAAAGCGTACCTCTCGCGGGTCGGCGAGGGGCCGCTCCCGACCGAACTCGACGGCGACGCCGACGAGGACGCGCTCGCCGACGAGATCCGCGAGAAGGGCGGCGAGTTCGGCACGGTGACGGGCCGTCCGCGCCGGATCGGCTGGCTCGACCTCCCGATGCTCCGCCACGCCGCGCGCGTCTCCGGGTTCACCGGCGTCGCGGTCAACCACGTCGACGTGCTCGCCGGGCTCGACGAGCTGAAGGTGTGTACGGGCTACGAGCTCGATGGAGCGGAACTCGACACCGTCCCCACCACCACGGGCCGGTGGGCGCGCTGTGAGCCCGTGTACGCGGAGCTGGACACCTGGGACGAGTTCGACTCGGCGGCGGTCGCCGAGGCGGGCTACGAGGCGCTCCCGGAGGCGGCCCGCGAGTACCTGGAGTTCGTCGCCGACGAGATCGACACGCCCGTCTACGCGGTCGGCGTCGGCCCCGACCGCGAGGAGACGGTCGAACTGGTCAATCCGTTCGACGAGTAGGGTCGCGGGACTGCCCTTTTGGATCGGTCCGCCGTCACGCTCGCGGATCGATCCCGTCGAGTGCCGCCGTGTCCTCGTCCGTCAGCGACAGCTCCGCGGCCGCGACGTTCGATTCGAGGTGCTCGACGCTCGACGTGCCGGGAATCGGGAGCGTCACGTCCGAGTGGTCGAGGAGCCACGCGAGCGCGACCTGCCGCGGCGTCGCCTCGTGACGGCCGGCCACCGTTTCGAGCACGTCCGCGACGCCCTCGTCGTCGACCGTGTACATCGGCCCCCACGGAATGAAGCCAACGTCGTTTCGCTCGCAAGCCCGGAGCACGTCCTCGTCGTCGCGGTGGCCGACGTTGTACCGGTTCTGGACGGTGGCGACGTCGACGATCTCCGCCGCGGTCTCCAGCTGTTCGACGGTGACGTTCGAGAGGCCGACGTGGGCGATCTGGCCGGCGTCCTTCATCTCCGCGAACGCGTGGACGGACTCCTCGAAGTCGGTGTCCGGGTCCGGTCGGTGGAACTGGTAGAGGTCGACCGTGTCGGTGCCGAGCCGGTCGAGGCTACACAGCACCTGGTTCCGCAGGAAGTCCGGGTCGCCGTGGGGGAGCCAGTCGCCCTCGCGGTTGCGGAGCAGCCCGGCCTTCGAGGCGACGACGACGTCGTCAGGGTCGCCGAGCGCCTCGCCGATGAGTCGCTCCGAGACGCCCGGCCCGTAGGAGTCGGCGGTGTCGACGAAGTCGACGCCCAGTTCGACGGCCCGCTCGAGGACCGCCTTCGCGTCGTCCTCGTCGTCGGGTCGGCCGATGATGTCCTCACCCGTGACCCGCATCGCGCCGAAGCCGAGGCGGTTCACCGTCAGGTCGCCGCCGATGTCGAACGTGTCGTTCCGGCCGGTGGTGTCTGAAGCCATAGCCGGTGGGTCGCGGGCCACGCCCAAAGCCGTGGGGATGGCGGAAGGCGTCGGGCGGCCGCCGAGGGCGCCTCGTCACCGGCGGATCTCGCCCGTCTTGCGCGCGTCGCTACTCATAAACCGTCCCCGTGCGATCGTTCGGTATGGACGCCGAGCGCGAGGTACTCGACGTGTTGGCCCGGAACGCCCGCGAGGACATCGACGACATCGCGGCCCAGACGGGCCTCGACGCGGCGACGGTAGCGGAGGCCATCGAGGCGCTGGAGACGGACAACGTGGTCCACGGCTATCAGGCGGTCGTCGACTGGGACCGCGTCGACGAGGGGAAGATCCGGGCGGTCGTCGAGATCAACGTCGAACTCGACCGCGAGACCGGCTACGAGCAGGTCGCGGACCGGATCGCGAAGTTCCCGGCCGTCGACGCCCTCCACCTCGTCTCCGGCGACTACGACTTCGCCGTCGAGGTGCTCGGCGAGACGATGCAGGACGTCTCCCGGTTCATCTCCGAGCAGGTCGCGCCCATGCCCGAGGTCACCCAGACGGTGACCCACTACATCATGGAGACGTACAAGGACGGCGGGGTGCGGTTCGAGGACGGCGACGACGACCGGCTCTCGGTCTCCCCATGAGGCTCTCGGACCGCGCGCGCGACCTCCCGGAGTCGGGGATCCGGAAGTTCTTCGAGCTCGCTGAGGCGCGCGACGACGTGATCTCGCTGGGGGTCGGCGAGCCCGACTTCTCCGCGCCGTGGGCGGCCCGCACGGCCGCGATCGACTCGCTCGAACGCGGGAAGACCTCCTACACGTCGAACCGCGGGATGGCGGCTCTCCGCGAGCGGATCGCTGCCCACCACGAGCGGTACGACCAGCCGTACGACCCGGCCGACGAGGTGCTCGTCACGACCGGCGCGAGCGAGGCGGTCGATCTGGCGTTCCGCGCACTCGTTGACCCGGGCGACACGGTCGCCGTCCACGAGCCGACGTACATCTCGTACGGGCCCGGGATCGAGCTGGCGGGCGGCGAACGGCTCACGGTGCCGACCCGCGCCGCCGAGGACTTCGCGCTCACGCGGGAGGCGCTGGAGGCGTCGGGCGCCGCCGACGCGGACCTGCTCGTCTGCTGTTACCCGAACAACCCCACGGGGGCGACGATGACCGAAGAGGAGTTCGCCGAGGTCGCCGCCTTCTGCCGCGAGAACGACCTCCGGGTGATCGCCGACGAGATCTATTCCGCGCTCACCTACGGGGCCGACCACGCGTCCATCGCCACGCAGCCGGGGATGCGCGAGCGCACCGTCGTCGTCAACGGCTTCTCGAAGGCGTACGCCATGACCGGACTCAGGCTGGGGTACGCCCTCGGCCCGAGCGAGGCGATCGACGCGATGAACCGGATCCACCAGTACACGATGCTGTCGGCGCCCACGACGCCGCAGTACGCCGCGTGCGAGGCGCTCGACCGCTGTGACGACGAGGTCGCGGACATGGTCGACGAGTACAACCGCCGCCGGCGGCTCGTCGTCTCCCGGTTCAACGAGATGGGGCTCGACACGTTCGAGCCCGGCGGCGCGTTCTACGCGTTCCCCGACTGCGGCGGCGACGACGAGGCCTTCGCCGAGGAGCTGCTGGAGACGCAGGGCGTCGCGGTCGTGCCCGGGTCCGTCTTCGGCGCGGGCGGCGAGGGGCACCTCCGCGTCTCGTACGCGACCTCGATGCGCGAGCTGAAGGAGGCGACCGACCGGATCGCGGCGTTCGTCGACGGGCGCGACTGACGTCGAGGCGCCGATCCGATGACGGAAGGCCGCTGAGTGCGCCCCCGCCGGTTCCGTTCCCGTCGGCCCCGAACGACTAACGCGGTTGCCCGCCACGAGCGGGTATGGACGAGTACGACGCGGTCGTGATCGGCGCGGGCGTGATAGGGTGTGCGGCCGCCCGCGCGCTCGCCGGCGAGGGTCGAGACGTGTTGCTCCTCGAGCGAGGCGACGTCCCGAACCCGCGGGCGACCTCGTCCGGACCGAGCCGCATCTTCCGACTCGCCTACCACGAGGGCGGGACGTACGTGCCGCTGCTTCGCCGGAGCCGACGGCTGTGGCAGCGGCTCGACCGCGACGCGGACGTCGACCTGTTCCGTCGAACCGGGTCACTGACCATCGGCCCCGAATCGGGCGACTCGTTCACCGGTGCGCGAGCGACCTGCCGCACCCGCGACATCGACCACGAGGTGTTGGCCGCGACCGAGGTGAACGACCGGTTTCCGGCCTACGACCTCCCCGAGGGGTACAGCGCCGTGTTCCAGCCCGACGGCGGACTCCTCGACCCGGAGCGGTGCATCGTCGCGCTCGTCGAGGCGGCGATGGCGGACGGCGCCGAGGTGCGGGCCCGCGAGCCGGTCGTGGAGTGGACCGCGGACGAGGAGACGGTCCGCGTCCGGACGCCGCGACGGGTCTACGACGCCGACTCGCTCGTGGTCGCGTCGGGCGCCTGGGCCGCCGACCACGTCGACGCGGTGGAGGGGGTGGTGGAGCGCGAGCGGCACGTGGCCTGCCGGATCCGGCCGCGAATCCCAGCGGCGTTCGCCCCCGACTCGTTTCCGGTCTTCGTGATGGACACCGAGGACGGACGTCACTTCTACGGCCTGCCCCGACATCGCGTTCCCGGGTTCAAAGTGGGTGCGACCCACGTCGAAGGGGCGGCCGTGCATCCCGACGACGTTCGCGACGCGGGACTGGTCGAGACGGAGCCGGCTCGCGGGTTCGCCCGCGACTTCGCGCCGAGCGGCGACGGCCCCGTACTGGGCACGAGAGCGTGCGTGCTGTCGCAGACGCCGGACGGGGACTACCTCATCGACACGCTTCCCGACCTCGGAAACGTCGTCGTCGCGGTCGGGATGTCCGGCCACGGGTTCAAGACGGCCCCGGTCGTCGGCGAAGTCGCCGCCGCGCTCGCCACCGACTCGGAGCCGCCCGTCGACGCGGATCCGTTCGCGATCGATCGATTCGAGTGACTCGGTGGCGGGCGGGCCTAACGCCGTCGGCTCGCGGCCGTCGGTTCGCCGAAACTGGCGTCCGTCCGGGAGGGCTTTCGCACCACCCGAGGACCGGCTCCGCCGACCGCCCTGATAAACGTGCTCCGGATTCCTCGTCATTTACGAATAATTATGATGAACTCGGTGGAACGGTCGACCATGGAGTTCCAGCTGACCGACGAGCAACGACACCTGCGCGAGGAGGTACGGAAGTTCGCCGACGAGGAGATCCGGCCGGTGGCGACCGAGTACGACGTGGCCGAGGAGTATCCGCACGAGGTGATGGAGAAGGCCGCGGAGATGGGGCTCCTCGCGCCGCACGTTCCAGTGGAGTACGGCGGCGTCGGCTACTCCTCGGTGGAGAACGCGATCCTCACGGAGGAGCTGTTCGCCGCCGACCCCGGGATCGGCCTCTGCGTCTCCAGCGCCGGGTTCGGCGCCGAGGCGCTGATGGAGTTCGGCACGGACGAACAGAAGGAGCGCGTCCTCCCCGAGGTGACCGCCGGGGACGCCGTGATGGGCTCGGCCATCTCGGAGCCGCAGGCGGGGTCGGACGTGACATCGGTGGCGACGCGCGCGGAGAAACGCGAGGCGCGCAGCGCCTCGGAGCGGAGCGGCAGCGCCGCGGAGAAAGACGGTGACGAGTGGGTCATAAACGGCTCGAAGATGTGGATCACGAACGGCACCGTCGCCGACTACTTCGTCGTCGTCTGCGAGACCGATCCCGAGATCGACGACCGCTACTCCGGCTACTCGCAGATCCTCGTGGAGGGCGACCGCGACGGACTGACCCGCGACAAGATCACCGGGAAGCTCGGAATCCGCGCGAGCGACACCGCCGAGCTCCGGTTCGACGACGTCAGGGTGCCGGAGGAGAACCTCATCGGCCAGCGCGGAATGGGCTTCCTCCAGCTCATGCAGTTCTTCGACGAGACCCGGACCGCGGTCGCGGCGCAGGGCGTCGGGATCGCCCGCGGCGCGGCCGAACGCGCGCTGGCGTACGCGGAGGAGCGCGAGCAGTTCGACCGCCCGATCAGCGACTTCCAGGCGATCAAACACAAGCTCGCCGAGATGCACACGAACACCGAGGCCGCGCGGTGGCTGACGTACCGCTCCGCCTGGGCCGTCGACAACGAGGCGGGCGATCTCACCGCGCTCGCGTCGATGGCGAAGGAGTTCGCGTCGCGGGTCGCCGTCGACGTCGCCGACGAGGCCGTCCAGATCCACGGCGGCGCCGGCTTCGTCAACGACCACGACGTCGAGCGGCTCTACCGCGACGCGAAGATCACCCAGATCTACGAGGGGACCACCGAGATCCAGAAGAACATCATCGCCCGCGAACTGCTGGACGGCGGATTCTGATCGGGAGTTCGCGGGAGCCTCTCGGCTCCTCGACCGGTATTTAAAAGCGGCGGGCCGACGTACCCCCTCGCCATGGGCGACGACGCGAACGCCGCGGCGGGCGACGGGGGGAGTCCCGAGGCGACAGACGGAGCGGACCGCGAACGGGTCGACGAGGCGAGCCCCGAGGAACGACTCAAGCGTCAGCGGGACGACCTCCGACTGCTGAACCAGGTGATGCGCCACGACATCCGCAACGACCTGCAGCTCGTCGGCGCGTACGCCGAACTGCTCAACGACCACGTCGACGAGGAGGGGGAGGCCTACCTGGACGTGATCAAGCGGAACACCCAGAGCGCGGTCTCGCTCACCACGACGGTCCGCGACCTCGCCGAGGTGATGCTCCGCGAGGAGACCGAGCCGAGCCGCGTCTCCCTCGACCGGATCCTCTCACAGCAGGTGGAGGAGGTCCGATCGGCGTACTCTGAGGCCGTCTTCACCGTCGAGGGATCGTTCCCCGACGAGGAGGTCGTCGCCGACGAGATGCTGAGTTCGGTCTTCCGGAACCTCCTGCGGAACGCGGTCCAGCACAACGACGAGACGCCGCCGAAAGTGACGGTCTCGGCGACGGTCGACGAGGCCGACGGCGTCGTCGAGGTGCGCGTCGCCGACAACGGCCCCGGAATCCCGGAGAACCAACGTGCCGACGTCTTCGGGAAGGGCGAGAAGGGCCTCGACAGCCCGGGCGCCGGGATCGGGCTGTACCTCGTCCGGTCGCTCGTCGAGATCTACGGCGGCGACGTCTGGATCGAGGACAACGAGCCGACGGGCGCGGTGTTCGCGGTCAGGCTCCCGCTGGCGGCGTAGCGGGCGGTCGCGCCGTCCGCCACCGCGCCGTCCGCCGCCGCGTCGTCCGTCGCCCGCCCTGGGCTCCGTCTTCGCGCCGCGCTGCGTCTTCGCGCCGCGCTCCGTCGCCGCGCCGAGCCCTCACTCCCCGTCGTACTCCATCGCGACCGAGTTGATGCAGAACCGCTTGCCGGTGGGCTCGGGGCCGTCGTCGAACACGTGTCCCAGATGGGAGTCGCAGTTCGCGCACCGGACCTCGGTGCGACGCATCCCGTGGCTCGTGTCGACCGTCGTCGTCACCGACTCCTCCTCGGCGGCGTAGAAGGCGGGCCAGCCGCAGCCGGACTCGTACTTCGTCTCGGCGTCGAAGAGGACGGTCCCGCAGGCCCGACAGCGGTACTCCCCGTCGTCGGGGTGGTGGTCGACGTACTCGCCGGAGAACTTCGCCTCCGTGCCGCTCTCGCGGAGCACGCGGTACTCCTCCTCGGAGAGCCGCTCGCGCCACTCCTCGTCGCTCAGCGCTCGCGGGTCGGTCCCCTCTCGCTCGTCGGTTTCGCTCATACGCGACCTACGGCTCCCACGCTCAAGGGGGTTCCGGCGGTGTCGCGTCGTTCCCGTCGGATCGGCCCCAAATCGTATCCGCGCGGGCACCGACTGACGGCCATGGCACGAGAAGTCACTCACGGGGAGCAGGGGCCGGCGATACTCGACGAGTCCGACATGGGCGACGACGGCAAGATATACGTCTGCCAGTGCGGGCTCTCGGACTCGAAGCCGCTCTGTGACGGCTCGCACAACGCGACCGCCGACGAGGAGGACGACGTCGTTTATAAATACGCGAACGACGACGCCGACCGCGAGCGCCGCGAGATCGCCGCGATCGAGTACGACGATCAGTAAGGGGATGTGAAACGGTCGCGTGATAGCGTGAGCGACGGTCGCGTAGTAGCGGGAGCGACGGTCGCTCAGGACTCGACGGGGGGCCGTTCTTCGAGGAACGCGGCAATGTCGGCTACACCGCCAGTGCTGCCGGACTCGACGTAGTAGACCGCGCAGGCGTTTCCGCACGCCAACGCGAGGTCCCACTCCCACCCGCACGCCAGCGCGTGGCCGATCCCGGCGGTGAACCGATCGCCGCCGCCGGTGTGCCGCACCGGCCGCTCGACGCGGTAGTTGCTGACCCGCAGCCGCTCGTCGCGCGTGACGACGGCGGCCTCGTCTCTCGCGTGCATCACCGCGGCCGTGATACCCGTCTCCTCTCGGATCGCGGCGAGCCGCGCGAGGTCGTCGTCGAACGGTCCGGACAGGGGGGCGGCCGTCGTCCGAACTTCCTGCCGGTTGGCGGAGTACACCACGTCGAACGTGTCTTGCAGAGCGGTGACCGCGTCGAGTAACCCACCGATCTCGTCGGGCCCACGTCCGACGATGTCGCCCGGATCGAACACGAACGGAACTCGCGGCACGTCCGCGTCGCTCAGTTGGTGAAACGCGCCCTCGAGCCCCTCCACGGAGCCCCAGTTGCTACAGCAGATCGCGTCTCCCGCGAACACGTCCGAGAGCTCACCGACTCGGCGTGCGTCCGCGAGGGTCCACTCCGCGACCTCGGAGCCCTCGACGAACATCACGTCCCGATCGCCGAAGCCGAACACGTACACGAGCGCGGGGGACCCCATCGACACGGTGTCGAAGGGCAGCGATTCGAATATCGGCGCATCGAGGTGGCCGTAACAGGTGACCGATCCGCCGAGTGCGTGCAGCTGTTTCGCCGTGTTGACCGCTTGTCCGCCCGGTTCGGTCGTCTCGATGGCGAACGAGAACGACGACCGATCTCCCAGAATCTCGTGGCCGAACGCGTCGCGGGTCCCGATCGATCCGGTGCCGTCTTCGACGACCGTACAGAAGTGGTCGACACTGCCGTCGGGGAGCGTCGTCACCGTCGGGGACCCGGACTCACCGAGACGTCGCCGCAGCCGATTATAAGGCATGCGACGCTCGCTCAGAGCACGCCCATCTCCCCGAGGCGCTCGGGGAGGTAGGTGTCCGTGACGAAGTCGAGCCCGCGGCTCGCGAGCGACTGCTGTTCGGACTTCTTCCCGATGTCGAGCTGGAGCTCGATCTGCTCCTCCCAGTAGTCCGTCTGGAACCGCGGGTCCTCCAATTCGGACTCCAGGGCGTTCACGTCCGAGTCGGAGAGCGGGTCGGCCGGGAGGTCGTACTCCACGATGTCCTCGGGCTGGATCCCGACGAACTGCGCCTCCGGCGTCGCGAGGTACTTCGAGAGGTGCGCGGACTTGATCGAGCCGTACGCCACGGAGCCGTAGATCCGGTAGGACCACGGGTCGCCGTCGGCGAACACCGCGACGGGAACGTCAAGCTCGTCGTGGACGCGCTTCGTGATCCTGCGAGTCGCCCGCGCCGGCTGGCCTTTTAAGTGGATGACGAGGCAGTCGTACGCCTCGTCGAACCCGTTCTCGACGAGCCGGTCGCGCATCCCGCCGGTCTCCACCGCGAGCGCGAAGTCGATGTCGTCGTCGAGGAACTCGATCATGTCGGGGTTATTCGGGATCTGATACCCGCCCTCGCCGACGTCCTCCTGACAGTGAATCTCGCGCTCGCCGCGGCGGGTCTGCTCGCGGATCTCCAGCGGCCCCATCAGGGTCGCGCCCGACTCCTCCGGGCGCATGTGGAAGTCCTCGCGGGTGACGCCCGTGACGATCTCTAAGTCCTCCACGAGGTCGTTGGACTCGTCCTGCGACTTGAACTGCGCCTCGTCGTTGTCCCACGACTCCGAGAGGTAGTACAGCTCCCGCAGCGTCGAGGAGCGGCCGTCGTCGAGCTGGTTCGCGAGGAACTCGATGGTGTACGCCGCCTTCAGCAGCTTGCGGGCGCCGCGAACCGAGTTGGCGCTGCGCGTCGACGTGCGGTCGCCGTACGTCCACACGCCGCTCTCGGTGTCGTACCTGATGTTGCTCTTCGTCCGCGTCGGGAGCTCGAGCTCCGGGATCTTCCCGCCCGCGAACTGGTCGTAGAAGTCGGCGGCCAGGTCGATCAGCTCGTCTCGTGCGTCTGTGTCTGTCGTCATTTACGCGTTCACCGTGAGTTTCTCGGTCTCGACGCCGCCGACGCTGACCTCGAACTCGGCGTCGCCGTCGACCGCGTACGTCAGTTCCCGCTCGTCGCCCGAGGGGACCTCGGGCTTCCACTGGACGAACCACTCGCCGTCCATGTCCACGACCGTCCCGTCCGAGGGGTCGGTCGGCTCGGTCGAGACGATGTCGGTGATCTCCAGCCGCTCGTTCACGTCCGAGTGGTTCTCGACCACCAGCGTGACGGTCCCGTTCGACACCTCGCGCTCGACGCTGACGTTGTTCATGATCCGCGCGAGCGCGCCGTCGATGTCGGGGCGCGGGCGGCCCGTGACCTCCGAGACCTTGTCGGCCATCTCCGGGAGGATCTTGCCGAGGACGTCCTGCTTCTCGCGGCGCTGCTGCATCGAGCGCCGCTTGTTGAGGTACGACTTCAGCTCGCGGGCGGCCTCGCGCACCGCGAGCTCGATCTCGTCTTCGATCGCGGGGACGTTCGCGAGCGCGTCCTTCGACTCGCTCGTGAAGGGGACGTTCGTGGAGGCGACGTGGATGCTGATGACGGCCGGCCCGTTCGGCATCCCCGACCCGCCGGGCTGGTCGAGCCCGTAGTTGCGCCACCCGATCGACTTGATCACGTCGGTCGTCGCGCAGGCGCCCCGCTGGTAGACGAGCGGGACGCGGTTCGCGAACCGGAGCAGCTCCACCGAGCCCTCCGCCGGGATCGACCCGCCGTAGGCGATGCCCGCCTCGACGATGAACGGGTCGCCGCCGTGGACTTCGGCGTCGCGGGTCGCCGCCGCGTAGAAGTCGGCGTCGTACTCCTTGCGGAGCCCGGCCTCGACGAGTTCGGCCGTGATCGGCGCGAGGCAGTCGGTCGGCGGCGCCAGGATGTCGGTCGTCCGCATCGCGGCCAGCAGGTCGGCCGCGGCGTCGCGGTCCCCGGCGATGTCGCGGACCTTCGGCGGGTCGTCCGGGACGGTGCGCGCTCGCGACCAGAACGCCTCGACGACGTTCTCGCGGGCCGTCTCGCCGAACGTCGCGTCGTGCTGTTCGGCGACGAAGTTGGCCGCGTCAGCGACGAGCCGCTCTAAGTCGTCGCGAGTGATCCGGAAGGCGTCGCCGTCGAGGTTCAGGAACCGGCGCGCCAGGGCGTCGGCCATCGCCTGGACCGCGGCGTCGTCCTTCCGGGTCGAGGTCGCGTCGTCGACGAGGGCGTACGCGTCGGCGACGAGGGGCGACTCGGCGGGCTCGTCGTCGCCGGCCTCGGCGGCGGAGCCCGCCGCGTCGCCGTCGGCGTCGACGGCGGTGATCGACCGCCACGCCGCGACGGCCGCGTTCTCTCGGACGGTCCCGCCGAACGTCTTGCCCGTGTCGTCCTCGACCGCGTCCGCGACGTTCCCGACGATCGTCGCGAGCTCGGCGCGCGAGAGGCGGTCGGTGCCCGCGACCGTCTCGGCGACGCCCTCGGCGAAGGCGGTCGTCGCCGCCTTCCCCTTGTTGGCGACCGCCTCGCTCACCGCGGCCGCGACGTCGCGGTCGTCGTGGGCGCGCGGCGGCGTCCACGAGAGCTCGCGCCCGTAGTGGACGTCCCGGAAGTTGTCGATGACGCCGTCGGCGGTCTTCTTGCCGACCCGCGTGAACTCCTCCTGGAGGAAGCCGGAGACGGAGTACGACTCGGTCGCCTCCAGCATCTTGATCAGCGCGCCGAGCTCGACCCCGTGCGGGTGCGGGCGGATCTCCGTCGTCTCCGCCGGCAGCTCGTCGGTCGCGCGCTCGAACTTCATCGGCTCGTCGAGCCCCGGCTCGCGCAGCTCGATGCGGGCGTGGGGGTTGACGACCGCGGTGTGTTTCACGTAGTCGTGGAGCTGGGCGCGGGCGCGCATGTTCGCCTCCATCTCCAGTTCGATCCGCGTGCCGTGGGGGCGGTCCCACGCCGTCTCCTCGTCGGCCTTGATCTCCGGCTCGTTCGTGTCGGTGTCGATGATGAGCTCGAAGTACTGCGCCCGCGACTGTCCCTTCGGGCGCGAGGTGATCTTCGCGGGCTGGCCGGACGTCAGCTGAGAGTACAGGACGGCCGCTGAGATCCCTATTCCTTGCTGGCCACGGTTTTGTTCACGGGTGTGGAATCTTGAACCATATAGGAGCTTTCCGAACACCTTCGGGAGCTGTTCTTTCGTGATGCCCGGCCCGTTGTCCTCGATGACGAGCCGGTAGTAGTCGCCCACCTCCTCGATCTCGATGTAGATGTCGGGGAGGACGCCGGCCTCCTCGGTCGCGTCGAGGGCGTTGTCGACCGCCTCCTTGACGGCGGTGACGAGCCCGCGGGCGCCCGAGTCGAACCCGAGCATGTGTTTGTTCTTCTCGAAGAACTCGGCGATGGAGATCTCGCGCTGGCCCTCGGCCAGCTCCTCCGCGATCCCCTCCTCGTCGCCGATCGTCGACTGGAAGGACGTCATTCGGTATCCTTCCATTCCACCGAGGCACCTAAAAACGCACCGCCAGCGCGGTGAAAGTGTATCCGGTCGTCAGACGCCGTCTCGTCCCGCTGTGTGGGTCGATCGCGGACGAGAAACCGAGATCGCGTCGCCGGCGCTGTTCCGACGAACTCGCGACCCGATACGTTGAAATAACATCGGTATGTTGAAAAGTGTGACGTGGTGACGTGTCTCAGGAGAGAGCCGCGTCAGGAGGGAACACACCCATGACAGACGACGATCCGAAGGGAGAAGCGACTCGATCGCGTGACGCGAGACGGACTGGCGACCCGAGTCGACCACGGACCGCGAACCGGCGCGCGGTCCTCCGGACGGCGGTCGCGACCGGTGCCGCCGTCGTCTGGGGGGCGTCGACCGTGGCGGGCGTCCCGAGACGGGAGAGCGATCCCGGCGGCTCCTCAGCGGGTGGCTTTCCGCCGGAGGGGATCACGGAACACGGCGACGCCGTCGATCTCGGGAACGGCTCGGTGAGGACGTTCACGGCGGAGACGCCGTCGGGGGAGCCGAAGTACCACGGCGTGGAGTTCGACCGCGCAGCGCTGGGGGGAGTACCGGGAACCGAGGAACTCGAGGAGGCGACCGAGGGCACGTACCCCGACAAGTACGGCCCGAGCGGCGAGGCGCTGGTAGTCCACGGAAGGTGGTCTCTGGAGTTCTTCGTTCCGTTCCCGGACGCGGCTGAGACGCCGTTCACGTTCCTCGGGCTGAACTGGAATCCCGGAGGGCATCCGGGCGGGGAGGGTGCGTGGGAAGTGCCTCACTTCGATATCCACTTCCACATGCTGGAGACGGACGCGGTCGACGCGATCACGGGGCCGGCGCCCGCACCGTACGACGGCATTCCGGGGGACCGGATCCCCGAGGGGTACCTGCGATCGCCCCCCGCGACGGCTGAGGAACGGTACATCACGGACATGGGCGAGCACTTAGCCCCCGAGGACGCGCCGGAGATCCCCGCCGATCCGGACGCGTTCACCACCACCCTCATTCAGGGGTTCGTCGGCGTCGGCGCGGACGACTCGGACCCGCGGCTGGCGTTCCTCGAACCCATGATCACGAGGGCGTTCCTCCGAGGGTTCGAGGGGTCTGAGACGTACGAGATCCCGCAGCCGAGGACCTTCCCGCACGACCGGCAGCATCCGACGGTATACGGCCTCAGGGACGTCCCTGCCAGAGACGCGATCGCCGTGATGCTCGGGGGCTTCGAGCGGGTCTGATCCGCCCGTCGATCCGGGGGAGCGTCGACGGTCACGGGCTCGCCCGGCGACAGGTTTCTCACCGTGAAACCCCTCCGTTCGACCATGTCAGGCTGGACGACCGACGAGATGCCGAGACTGGACGGGAAGACCGTCGTCGTCACCGGGGCGAACAGCGGCCTCGGCTACGAGGGGACGCTCGCGTTCGCCGAGAAGGGCGCCACCGTCGTGATGGCGTGCCGGAGCGTCGATCGCGGCGAGCGCGCGGCCGACGAGATCCGCCGCGAGAGCGCGGTCGACCGGGGCGCTGTCGACCTCGACGTCCGCGAGTGCGACCTCGCGTCGCTCGACTCGGTCCGGACCTTCGCCGAGGGGCTCGCCGCCGACTACGACGCGGTCGACGTCTGCTGTAACAACGCCGGCGTGATGGCGATCCCGCGGGGCGAGACCGAGGACGGCTTCGAGACGCAGTTCGGCGTCAACCACCTCGGCCACTTCGCGCTCACGGGTCGGCTGTTCCCGCTCCTCGAAGCCGCCGCCGGAGTGGGCGGTGCGGCCCGCGTCGTCACGCAGTCCTCCGGCGCCCACGAGCAGGGCGAGATGGACTTCTCGGACCTCAACTGGGAGCGCTCGTACGGGAAGTGGAAGGCGTACGGTCGGAGCAAGCTCGCGAACCTGCTGTTCGCCTACGAGCTCCAGCGCCGAATAAACGTCGCCGGGACGAGCGGCGAGGACGGCGACGAGACCGACGCCGACTCCGGCGACGACCTCGGCCTCCGGAGCGTCGCCTGTCACCCGGGCTACGCGGCGACGAACCTCCAGCTTCGGACCGCCGAGGAGAGCGGCAACCCGCTGATGAAGATCGGGATGAAGGCGGCGAACGCGGTCCTCGGACAGGACGCCGCGACCGGTGCCCTGCCGATGCTCTACGCCGCGACCGCCGACGTCGACGGCGGCGCCTACGTCGAACCGGACGGGGTGGCGAACATGCGCGGACCGCCCACCGTGGGCCGGTCGAACGACGACTCGTACGACCGCGCCGACGCCCGGCGCCTCTGGGAGTACTCCGAGGAAGCGACCGGCGTCGAGTTCCCGCGGTAGGGTCGGTCCGAGATCGCCCCCGCGCTCGGCGGCCGTCGCCGGGCACGGTCAGTGCAGCGTCCCCTCTCGCACGTGGGCGTCGTGGGCGAACAGCGCGTAGCCGACGTCGACCGCCCGGTGGCCGGTCTCGTCGGCGATCTCCCGGATCGGTCCGATCATGGTCACGTAGTCGGCGGCGTCGAAGGACTCCTTCCGGCCGTCGAGGTACCCCAACCGCTCCAGGGACGCCCAGACCCGCGTGTCGACGACGGCGTGTCGGTCGCCGTCGAGCGCTGCGACCACGCACGACGCCGTCGGCGCCTTGAACCCGGAGAGCCCGGTGATCAGGTGGACCGTCGAGAAGTCGCCGTCGACGGCGCGCGCGTTCCGAGTCACCTCCCGACAGCGCTCCGCGGGGTTCTTCCGGACGTGGTAGGCGCTCCGCGTCGACGACTCGTAAGCGATCTCGTACAGCTGCTCGCGCGTCAGGTGTCCCTGCGACCGGTAGCTGTCGCCGAACTCGTCGAGCCGCTCGGGGAAGACGCCCTGCGTCTCGGCGTATCGGTCGAGGTTCTCGGCGACGAACGCGTCGAGATCGTTGGTGTCCATGTCCGTGGCATCCTCGTTCGGCGACCAAAACACCGGCGCAACCGCTCGAGGCGTAATATACGCGGAACGCGTTTCGAGAGCTGTCCGTGATCCGGTCGGAGCGGTGACCGAGCTACAGCCGAGTGAGGTTCTTCGCGCGCGGACCCTTGTCCGCCTCCTCGATCTCGAACTCTACCTCTTGGCCTTCCTCGAGGTCCGGGCCGCCGACGTCTTCCATGTGGAAGAACACGTCCTCGTCAGCGTCGTCAGTCTCGATGAATCCGTAACCGCCGGTGTCGTTGAAGAAGTCGACCTTACCTGTCGCCATCGCACCTGCAATCACTCCCGACTGGGTGATAAGTGTTGCGTGCCCGCCGATTCCCCGAAACGCGGCGGTCTCTCGCCCGAATGGCCGCTCCCGTCGGTTTTCCGAGGTGGATAGCCGTCACGCCGACCGGCTCGGCCTCCGGGCGTCTCGGTTCGACGCGGTCACGAGCGGGACGGGTGGCGGTCGGCGGGGCGGGCGTCGGTCGCATCGGACCGCAGGCGATCGGAGCGGGCGACCGACCCGCGGGCGCGGAGACCGAACACCGGTTCCCGAAACGTTAGGTCGCGAGCGGGCGTCTCTCCGGATAGAACTCGCCGTGGGAAACGACGACGCTCGGGTCGACATGACGACGGGGGCGATCTCCCCGAAGCTGTTCGACCTCGCGTGGCCGCTTGTACTGGGGAACCTCCTCCAGACCCTGTACAACCTCGCGGACATGTTCTGGGTCGGGCGGGTGAGCACTGAGGCCGTCGCCGCCGTCTCGCTCATGTTCCCGCTCTCGTGGATGTTCGTCTCGACCGCGGTGGGGCTCACGGCCGCGACCATCGCCTTGGTCTCCCAGCACGTCGGCGCCGGCAACGACCGACGCGCCGACGAGGTCGTGGCGCAGACGGCGTTGCTCGCGGTGGTCGTCTCCGTCGCTCTCGCGCTCGTCGGCTTCGCGGCGCGTCACCGACTCCTGTACTGGATCGGGGCGCGCGACGCGGTGTTCGTCGAGGCGCTCGCGTACATCGAGGTGATCCTCCTCACGCTCCCGCTCACGTTCCTCTTCTTCGCGTTTCGCGCGTCCCTGCAGGGCGCGGGCGACACGACGACCGCGATGTGGCTGGTCGGGATCTCCGCCGGGATCAACATCGTCATCGACCCCGTGTTCATCCTCGGCTGGGGGCCGGTCCCCGCGATGGGAACGCGCGGGGCCGCGGTCGCGACGCTGATCGCGCGCCTGTTCGCGACCACGGCGGGCGTCTGGATCCTGTTGCGGGGCGACTGGGGCGTGAAGCTGTACGTCCGCGACCTCGTGCCGAACCCGACGATCCTTCGCAAACTGATCGACGTGGGGTATCCGGCGACCCTCGACGGGTGGGCGCGGTCGTTCGCCGCCGTCTTCATGGCGGCGCTGGTCGCGCGGTTCGGTCCGGCCGCGACCGCGGCGTACGGGATCGGCGTCAGGCTGATGTCCGTCTCGTGGTCGGTCGCGGGCGCCGTCGGGCAGGCGACCGCGACCGGAGTCGGGCAGAACCTCGGCGCCGAGACGCCCGAGCGCGCCGTCGCCGTCACCCGCGTCGCCACCCTCGGGACCATGGCGCTCCTGGGCGTCGCCGGCGGCGCGGTCTGGCTGTTCCCGGCGCCCGCGATCGGCGTCTTCATCGACGACCCGGCGACGATCGCCGAGGGGGTCGTCTTCCTCCGCGTCATCGCGCTCTCGTGGGCCTTCTTCGGCGGACTCATGGTGATTCAGGGGGCGTTCCGCGGCGCGGGACACACGAAGGCGGCGCTGGCGCTGTCGCTGCTCTCGCGGTGGGTCGTCCGGATCCCGCTCGCCGCCCTGCTCGCGTTCGGGGCGGTCGGGGTCACGCTCGGTGGGGTCGCGGTCGGCCCCGTCGACGTTCCCGCGGTCGAGGTCGGCTACGTCGGCCTCGACTGGGGCGTCGTGGGGCTGTGGTGGGCGTACGCGACCGCCGCCGTCGTCTCCTTCGCGGTCGGCGTGGCGTGGTTCCTGCGCGGCACGTGGACGGAGGGCGTCATCGACGAGTCGGACGAGGCGGCGGTGCCGGCGGACGCGGACGCCGACGACGAGGACGTTCGGGAGGGGTCGGACGCGTCCGTCGAGACGCTCGACGACTGAGGACGGGAGGGCCCCGAGGTCACCGCTGCTCCTTCGCTATCTCCAGCGAGATGAAGAAGCCGAAGTACGCCGGTATCCCGGCGAGCATGAACATGTACAGCACCCACTGCGGGGCGCCCGCGAACGCGAAGTCGTACAGGAGCGACGCGAGCGTCACCCACGCCACCGCGAACGCCAGGTCCTGTATCATCCCGGTTCGGTTCCCCCTGACGTGAGACCGGACCCGGTCGGCGAGGCTCTCGTCCGCGTCGGGCTCGTCGATGTGGTCGGCGTCGGTCATGGGTGGACGTCGGCGTCGAAATACGTCGGTGTTCCGGAACGGTGCAGGGCCCGAGCGCGGTGGGCGCTCGGCGGCGGTTCAGTCCTCGTCGAGGTAGTCGACGACGAGCACGGGGACGTGTGTGGAACGCAGCGTGCGTTCGGTGACGCTCCCGAGCAGCGCGCGCCGGACCCCGGCTCGGCCGTGGCTCCCCATCACGATGAGGTCCATTCCGTGGTCCTCCGCGTAGTCGGCGATCACCTTGTGCGGCCGGCCGCCGGAGACGTGTTCGACGACCTCGACGCCGCGCGACGTGCCGCGGTCGACGACGGCGCTGGTCGCCGCCTGGGCGCGGTCCTTCACCTCGCCCATCTCGTCGAACCGGCCCTGCTTGAGCCGGTCGACCTGCTCGGTGCCGAGACTGAGGTTGACCGAGTCGATGTCGACCACGTACAGCGCGTGGACCTCGGCGTCGTACTTTTCGGCGAGGTCGAGCGCGTGCTCGACCGCGGACTCCGCGACGTCGCTGCCGTCTGTCGGGATCAGAATGCGTTCGTACATGATCACTCCTCCGTGGCCGCGTCGTTCGTCGCGCGGCCACCGTCGGTCGCCGCATCGTTCGTCGCGCGGCCACCGTCAGTCACGACCTCTTCACCGCCGTCGGCCGCGACGACGTCTTCCGCCGTCTGCTGCTGGCGCATCGGCTCGGGGCTGTGACACTGCCGGACGATGCGCTTCGTCTCCATCGGCGGATCGTCCGTGGCCATCGAGACGACGATGGTGACGACGAAGACGATGGGCACGGAGACGAGCGCGGAGCCGATCGCGGGCAGCCACGTCGCGAGCGACGTGCTGAGCGGCGCCTCCAGGCCGCCGATGTACGTCGGGACGACCTCGTTAATCATCGGAATGAACCAGATGGTGAGGCCGGTCGTCATGCCCGCGAGGGCGCCCTGGCGGTTGGTGTTCTCCCACCACATGCCGAGGAAGAACATCGGGAACAGCACCGCCCCGGCCAGCGAGAACGCGTACGAGACCAGCGCGGCGATCGGCGCCGCGGGGTCCAGCGCCGCCAGGGTCGTCAGCACGCCGAGCAGCACGATGCTGAGCCGGCCGACGAACACCTGCTGGCGCTGGGTCGCGTCGGGGTTGATGATGTTCGTGTAGATGTCGTGGGAGATCGCCGAGGAACCGGCGATGAACAGGCCGGCGGTGGTCGCGATCGCCGCGGCGATACCGCCCGCGGCGACCAGCCCGACGAACCACTCCGGGAGGTTCGAGAGCTGCGCGGCCAACACGACGATCACGTCGGCCGCCTCCGTGGTCATCCCGGGGTCGCCGTACACAGCGCCGATGTTCTGGTCGTAGAGGTCGGTTCCGAACGCCGCGAACGCCGGCGCGCTGAAGTAGAGGATACAGATGAAGAACAGCCCCCAGACGGTGGACCAGCGGGCCGTCCGCTCGTTTTCGACCGTGTAGAAGCGGACCAGCACGTGCGGGAGCCCGCAGGTACCGACGATGAGCGAGAACGCCGTCGCGATCCACAGGTAGTAGCTCGCGTTGACGAACGGTTCGGAGAACTCGGTGCTCAGGGTGGATATCAGGGCGCCGTACTCGACCTGCGGCAGGACCGTCGAGTAGCCGTTCGTGAACCCGACCGCGTACAGGCCGGCGACGAACGCGACGATGAGAATGACGTACTGGACGGCCATGTTCTTCGTCGCGCCCAGCATCCCCGAGAGCGTCAGGTAGCCGACGGTGATCGTCATCATGATCACGACCATCGCCTGGTAGCCGCTCAGTCCGAGGAAGCCGAGGTCGCCGAAGATGTACAGCCCGACGAGTCCCATCCCGCGCGCCTGCCCGATGGCGTACACGAAGCCGATGAGGAACGTCGTGACCGCACCGATAGCGCGCGCGGTGTCGGAGTTGAAGCGGTCGCCGACGAAGTCCGGCGCCGTGTACTTCCCGAACCGACGCAGCTGCGCCGCGAGGAAGATGAGGAGGATGAAGTACCCCGTCGTCCAGCCGACGACGAACGCGAGGCCGTACACGCCGGCCGTCGCGATCAGCGCGGCCATCCCGAGGTACGACGCGGCGGACATCCAGTTGGCGCCGATCGCCATCCCGTTCTCCAGGTTGCCGATCGACCGACCGGCGACCCACATGTCCTCGGTGTCGGCCACGCGGAAGACGAAGCCGATAGCGAGGAAGATGAGCAGCATCCCGATGACGAGCACCGACGGGAGCGCCTTGAACGAGACGTTGAGGCCCTCCGGGAGCAGCTCGCTCTGTAGCGGCGTCGCGGCGATCGCGCTCATGCGTTATCACCCGAGACGTCGTGTTCGATGCCGTACTTGTTGTCGAGTTCGTCGCGCCGCTTCGCGTACCAGGCGGACAGGATCAGCGCGCCGCCCGGCGCGCCGATCGCGATGAGGAAGTAGTGCAGCGGGAAGCCGATGATCGGCATGGTTACCGTCATCGCGCCGGGGGCCAGGTAGGTGGCCGTCACCGGGCCGAAGACGACCACCGCCCAGATCACGAACCCCGTCCAGACGATCCGGAGGTGTTCGCGCATGTACGCCGTGCTCGGGCTCAGGATGTTCACCTCCGAGCTGAGATAGTCGGTCTGTCGGTGCGTCTGGGCCGCGCCCGACGCGACGCCCCCATCGGTCGCCGCGTCGCTTGGTGCGCGGCCACCATCGGTCGCCGCGTCGCTTGGTGCGCGGCCCCCGTCGCCTGTATCGTGTGAGCTATTATCTGTCATGTGTCGTGGTGTGTCGTTGTGGTATGTCGTCGTGTGTCGTGTGTCCGATTCGATCGTGATGTTTCGTCGCGCGTCGAGGTCGGCCGGTGTGGTGGTGTGGTAAAAACGGAGCCGTCAGACGGCTACTCGCCTTCCGCCTTCTGCTGGATCTCCTCGACGATCTCCGGGTTCCGGAGCGTGCTCGTGTTGCCGAGTTCCTTGCCGTCGGCGATGTTCTCCAGCAGGCGCCGCATGATCTTCCCCGAGCGGGTCTTGGGCAGGTCGGGGGTGAACACGACCTGCTCCGGGCGAGCGATCGGGCCGATGGCGTCCTCGACGCCCTTGACGATCGCGTCGTGAAGCTCTTCGTTGCCCTCGTATCCGTCTTCGGTGGTGACGTAGGCGTAGACGGCCTCGCCTTTGATCTCGTGGTCGCCGCCGACGACGGCGGCCTCCGCGACCCCCTCGACGCCGACGATGGCGGACTCGATCTCCATCGTCCCCAGCCGGTGACCGGAGACGTTGAGCACGTCGTCGACGCGCCCGAGGACGGTGATGTAGCC